>CAZPIZ010000141.1:0-5429 GCA_964586615.1 uncultured Acidimicrobiaceae bacterium
CTTGCCGGTGTGGAAACGGTCAGGGTGAAGGGCACCGGAACAGAAACTGTCGAAGTATGGGTCACAGCCAATGCGACCGTGATGCGTTTCCTCTGGCATTTGACTGACTCAAGCGATCGGGCCACGGCTGCGTATATTTGGAATGTCGAGACTCTCGACCCCGAGCTCTCCGGCCCGCTTCCTCCCGGGATCTAGACGAACGGCGCCAGGGATCTCGACACAACTGAGCCCGCATGCCTGACGCCTCGGGCGTTTCGCCTAGGCTCCGAAACACAGCGTTAACAATGGCGCAATGGATGGGAAACCGCCGCTCGGTAAACCTCCACCGTTCCCTACAAAGGTAAAGGAGTTCTGCCATGGCGAAAACGCCGGCGGACGTTTTGAAATTGGTCAAGGATGGAGGCTACGAGTTCATCGACCTCCGTTTCTGTGACCTCCCCGGCCAGGTCCAGCACTTCACCGTTCCAGTGCATCAGCTGACCGAGGACAGTTTCGAGGAAGGGTTCGGCTTCGACGGCTCTTCCATCCGGGGGTTCCAGGCGATCCAGGAGTCCGACATGCTCCTGATCCCGGATCCGTCGACCGCAGTCGACGATGCCTTCCGAAGCCGGAAGACGCTGATGCTGTACTGCTTCGTCCACGACCCCCTGACCGGCGAGCCCTACGACCGCGACCCCCGCTATGTCGCCAAGAAGGCCGAGGCCTACCTGAAGAGCACCGGGATCGCCGACACGTCCTATTGGGGTCCGGAGGCAGAGTTCTACATCTTCGATTCGGCCCGTTTCGGTCAGAACCAGCACTCGGCTTACTACTACGTGGATTCCGAGGAGGGAGCCTGGAACTCCGGCCGCGAAGAGGAGGGTGGCAACCTCGCCCACAAGCCCCGCTACAAGGAGGGCTACTTCCCGGTTCCTCCGACCGATCATTTCCAGGACCTGCGCTCGGAGATGACCGCCGCCCTCGAAACGGCGGGGATCGAGATCGAGGTCCAGCACCACGAGGTCGGAACCGCCGGGCAGGCGGAGATCGACATGCGCTTTGACACCCTGTTGCGGATGGCCGACAAGGTCACCCTCTACAAGTACATCGTCAAGAGCGTGGCCTGGGCGGCGGGCAAGACCGTCACCTTCATGCCTAAGCCGATCTTCGAGGACAACGGCTCAGGTATGCACACCCACCAGTCCCTGTGGACCGATGGCAAGCCGCTGTTCTACGACGAGGCCGGTTATGCCGGACTGTCGGACATGGCCCGCTGGTACATCGGTGGGCTGCTCAAGCATGCCCGGGCGATCCTGGCGTTCGCGGCTCCCACCACCAACTCCTACCGGCGCCTGGTGCCGGGTTACGAGGCTCCGGTCAACCTGGTGTACTCGTCCCGCAACCGCTCGGCGGCGATTCGGATCCCTCAGTACAGCCAGAAGCCGGCCGCCAAGAGGCTCGAGTTCCGTTGCCCGGACCCGTCCTGCAACCCGTACTTGTCCTTTGCAGCCATGCTCATGGCTGGTCTCGACGGGGTGCAGAACCGGATTGAGCCGATGGCCCCGGTCGACAAGGACATCTACGACCTTCCCCCCGAAGAGTTGAAGAACTTGCCATCTGTGCCCGGCAGCCTCGACGAGGCGTTGAACGCGCTGGAAGCAGATCATGAGTTCCTGCTGGCCGGTGGGGTATTCAGCGAGGGGCTCATCAACACCTGGATCGAGTACAAGCGGACCCGGGAGGTCGATGCCATCCGGCTCCGTCCCCACCCATACGAGTTCTACCTGTTCTACGACGTTTAACTCACTATTTGGGTCAAACCGGAGAACGGGTCACCCCGAAGTGGTGGCCCGTTCGTCTATAACAAGTGCATGCGTGAGGGGTCGGAACAAGTGGGTGCGGGTCCAGGGACGGATTGGCGCTCGTTCGCGTTCCGGGTTTCCCTCTGGGCACTGATCGCGGTTCTCTACTTTTTCAGTCCTTTCGTACTGGTCGTCCTTGGATGGTTCCAGGAGCCTTTCACGGATCTGGGTGGAGCGGAGTCGGTTTCGCATCGAGTACACGAGGTTCTCTTCGGGGTGATCTTCGCTCAGGCGATGGCGGGAGCGGTAAGCCAACTCCGTAACCCGATCGAGCGCCGGGCGGGGATGCTGCAGACACTGGCTGCCCTCGTCGGTTTTGTCGTGGCTCTGGCGGCCATCGGTGAGGTAGAGGTGCTGGGCCTGGCGTTTGTGGCTCTTGCCATCATCGCCACCCTCCTCCACCCGGCCGGTCGGGCGGCTTGGAGGGGATCGTGGCACCCACAACCGGGCCTGGTGCTGCTTGCTCTGTCGGGGGCCGCCCCGCTCCTCTTCATGGCGGTCGACAACTTCGCCAAGGCAAGGGTTCAAGCGGCGGATCACCTAACCCATTGGGGTGGGGTTGCGGCCTTTGCGATTGTCCAGCTCTTGTTGGCCCTCATCGCCTCGATGCGGCCGCCCGGATACCGGCTGGTTGCCGGGTCGGTCGGAGCCGCCGGTCTCATCTATTTCTCGGCCTCCCTCCTTTTCCCCTTCGATGCGTCCGCTCGTCCACAGTTCTTTGCCGTCTGGCTCTGTCTGTGGTCGTTGGCGTGGCTAGCGGTTGCGTTTGTGGGACAACCCAAGACCTCGTGGATGGCGATGATGGGAGCCACTGCCACCGTCGCCATGATGTCCGCTACCGGGTTGGTCGGGATCGCTTTCGGAGTCTTCCTCGCCGCGGTTCTGCTCGTCCTCGTCCGGCGCAAGGACGGGTTTCCGCGATTGCTGTCGATCGGGCTTGCCGCCATTGGCTATCTGCTGGTCGTTGGCGGGGGTTTGGTCGCCTCAGTTTCGGGCGAGCCTCCATACATCCCCCATGGTCTGGTCGATGGTTACGAGGCAGCGACCAGGCAGACCTGTCTGGACTGCCACGCTGTCGGTGCCGAGGGCGCCACCCTGATCCCGCACAGTGCGGAAGAGACGTGTGGCGGCGAGGACCACGAGGAATGCTGGGACGGGCGGAATGACTGCCTTGGCTGTCACCGGTACGACCCGGCTCTGGGGGGCCCGACCGAACTCGCCTACCTCCCCGGCAACGGGCCCGAACAAGATCGAATTGTCCGGGCGCCGACCGGCGGTTCGGCGCTGAACTCGCAACAGCTGGCAGTCGCCGGCGGGCTGGTCGATAGCAATGGCTGAGGCCGCTGTACCGGCACCGAGGCTTTTACGTTTTCTCTGGTGGGTGCTCTTCTTCACGGTCGTGCCGTTGGCCCTTCTGGCTTTCGTGAATCACCTGGAGCAGGCCGAGATACCGACCCTGGTTCAGGGGCCGCTGGTGGTCGATCCGACGTTGGGTGATCGCCTCGCCACCGTTCTGCCAGGTGCATTCATCCGTTGGAGCCAGTTGGGAATCCACATGGCCGGTTTTGCCTTTTTCGCGGGCCTGGCTGTGTTGATTGCGCTCCGTAGTCAGGAAACCCTGCCGCTCGTCGCCTCGGCGATGCTCGTAACGGTCGGTGCGAGCCTGTTTGCCCCACTGGTGGGTCTTGCTGGCTTCCCGGGTCGGATCGCCGGGCTGGTCGGAGAGATGGTGCCGGGCCGAACGGCCGGATTGTGGATCTCGATTTCGGGCATCTTGCTTATCGGTTTTCTCCTCTTCGCCACCGGTGGAGGTCTGGGTGGGGTTGAGCGCGGCCTCCTGGTTGGTCTGGCCGCGGCAGGCCTCGTATCGACGATCAGCCCGGGTTGGCTGCTCGACCCTGCCCGGCTGGAAGCGCCCTGGAGGCAGATCTGGACCGCCGGAATCCCCACCGCCGTGCTGGTCGCAGCCTGGTGGAGGTTGCGCCGTCAGGCGCTGGACCGTCGCCGCCAGATCCGACCCGTGTTGATCGCCTTTGCCCTGATCCTGGCCGCGTACCTGGTGCTGCTCCTGCTTCGTCCCGACCTTCGCTCTGATGCCTTTGGATTGGTTCTAGCCACGCCCCGTTTGCAGGCCCTATACGGCATCAACACCTTGCTGCTCGTCACAGGGGCTGTCTTTGCACTACCGGTCTCGATCGTTCTGGCGGTGGTCCGTTATCGCCTGTTCGAGATCGATCTCCTGGTCAACCGTGCCCTGGTCTACGGGGCAATGACCGGAGTAGTCACCCTTGTCTTTCTGGCTGTGACACTCGTTACCGCCGCTGCCGCAGGTGGAGTGCTCGGGCAGGGGGTTACGGGTACCCAGGTAGGCCAGGCCGCAGCCATCGCCGGGGTGATCACCGGCACGGTGATGGCAGGTGGCCTCCAGCCGTTGCGCCGCCGGCTGCAAAGGTCGGTAGACCGGCGCTTTTATCGCGAGAAGTTCGATGCGGAGCGGGCCCTTGATGGTTTTGCGACCCGGTTGGTCGACGTCTTCGATGCCGGGGTCCTGAAGACTGAAGTCGTGGGACTCATCACCTCCACACTTCGGCCCGAATGGGTAGACATCTACCCGGCCTCTTCCATTCCTCCGGCATTGGCAGCGACTACATACGCTCGCTCACCCCTGGTCGGGGTCCTCCCGGGAATGGAGGTGGCAGTTCCGATCTGGTCCAACGATCGGGTGATCGGGGTCATGGGCCTGGGGCGGCGGCTTTCGGGGATTCCCTACCGCGGCCTCGAGCTCCAGTTTCTCGGGAGGGTGGCCGACCGAGTCGGCCCTGCCCTCCGCATGGTGGAGTTGGTCGAGCGACAAGAGACCGACCGGGTTCATCGCGAGCGGTATGAACAGGAGCTGAACCTAGCCCGGCGGATTCAGCGCGAACTCCTGCCCCGTGAAGTTCCGCAGCCGGAAGGGTGGAGCTTCGAAGTGTTCTACGAGCCGGCCCGCGAGGTCGGGGGCGACTTCTACGACTTCTACGACCTCGGGAATGGCCGCGTCGGCGTTGCGGTCGGCGACGTCACCGACAAGGGGATGCCGGCTGCGCTCGTCATGGCCTCTTGTCGGACCGTCCTGCGAGGAATTGCGCTTGGTGATCCCGGGCTTGCCCCGGGCGAGGTCCTGAGACGAGCCAATGAACTCCTGGTGGGCGATATCCCGAGCGGCATGTTCATCACATGCCTGTATGGGTGGCTGGATACCGACACCGGGTCGTTCCGGTTTTCGAATGCTGGCCATAACCCGCCCGTCCGCAAGACCTTGGAGGGGGCCTCTGAGGTTCGGGCCCGAGGAATGCCGTTGGGCCTTCTTTCCGGGATGGAGTACGAGGGCGCAGAAACGGTCCTCGAGCACGGTCAAAGTCTGGTCCTGACGTCGGATGGGATCACCGAAGCCCGGAACGGAGACCGGGTGATGTTCGGCTTCGACGGTGTGCGGGACGCGGTTGCGTCGGCTCCAACGGGAGGCGCGTTGCAGACACTCCTAATGAGCCAGCAAGGCTTCACCGGACCCATCGAGCAGGAAGACGACATCACGCTCATATCCCTCAA
>CAZPIZ010000142.1:0-5361 GCA_964586615.1 uncultured Acidimicrobiaceae bacterium
GCTGGGGGGAACAAAGGCTACGCCCTTCCTATGGCCCAACAGGGTCACGAGACAGGCCAGAAACGACCCGATCGGTCGAGCGATATTCCCCACCCCGATCTCCCAGGGCGCGAGCCAGAACTAACTTCGCCCTATAGAACGCGACCCGGAATAGATCGGAGGAGAGATGTATCCGCCGCGCTTCGACTACTCGGCCCCGGCCACTTTGTCCGAGGCGCTGTCAGAGCTGGCCGAACTGGGAGAAGACGGACGAGTTCTGGCGGGCGGCCAGAGCCTGATCCCGATGATGAAACTGCGGTTGGCCTCACCCGGTCATCTGGTCGACATCAACCGCCTCTCGGAACTTTCCTACATCCGGCGGGACAATGGACACCTTGCCATCGGCGCACTGGCCAGACACGCCGATATTGTCGCCTCACCCCTCGTCCCGGAGGTGAGCAAGGTCATGGCGGACGCCGCTCCCTGGATTGCAGATCCCCTGGTCAGGAACCGGGGGACCCTGGTCGGGTCGGTGGCCCATTGCGACCCGGAGGGCGACTGGAACTCGGTGATGCTTGCCGTCGGCGCTTCGGTTGTCGCCATATCGAAAACCGGTGAAAGGACGATCCCCATCTCTGAGTTCGTCGTGGACTTCTTCACCAACTCGCTCCAACCAGGCGAGATGGTCAAAGAGGTGCAGGTGCCGGTGCCAACCGGAGCAAACGGCGGTGCCTACATCAAGCTCGAACGAAAGATTGGCGACTACGCCACGGTCGGAGTGGCCACGCATCTCGAACTCGATGATCAGGGAAAGATCAGCGCGGCAGGAATCGGGTTGACGTCGGTCAATACCCACAACATGAAGGCATACCAAGCCGAGGCGCTTCTGATCGGACAGGCGCCGACCGAAGAGCTGTTTGCTGAGGCCGCAGAGGCGGCGGCCAGAGGTTGCGCTCCCGACTCCGATGTTCGTGGACCGGCCGAGTTCAAGCAGGCGGTCGTCCGCGAATACACCAAGCGGGCTCTAGCCAGGTCGCTGGCCCAGGCACGAGGGGAGGTTTGACATGGAGATCAACGTAACCGTGAACGGGACCGGATATTCGAAGGACGTCGAGGCCCGAATCCTTCTCGTCGACTTCATCAGAACCAACCTGGGTTTGACCGGAACCCACATCGGATGCGACACCACTTCGTGTGGGGCTTGCACCGTTCTGCTCGACGGTAAGCCGGTCAAGTCCTGCACCATGTTTGCAGTACAGGCCAACGGATCCTCCATCAAGACAGTGGAAGGGCTCAAACAGAACGGTGCCCTCGATCCGATCCAGGCGGCCTTCAAGGAGCACCACGGTCTTCAATGCGGATTCTGCACCCCGGGCATGATGCTCGTGGGCGCTGCCCTGATCGAAGAGAACCCAAACCCAACCGACGACGAAGTGCGGTGGGCCATCTCCGGCAACCTCTGCCGGTGCACCGGCTACATCAACATCGTCTCCGCCATCCAGGCCGCAGGCGCCGCCGTACAAGGGAGCTGACCATGACTTCTGCCCATCACCTCAAGACCACTCCCGAAGTTGGCGGCATTGGCCACTCGATCCGGCGCAAGGAGGATGCGCGTTTCATCGAGGGTCGGGGCAACTATCTCGATGACATCGTCCTGCCGGGGATGCTCCATATGGCCATCCTCCGTTCACCCATCGCCCACGGCCGGATCCGGTCGATCGACACCTCAGCTGCCCAGGCCGTGGAAGGTGTCGTCGCGGTTGTCACCGGCGAGTTGATGGCGGCCCACAACCTGGCCTGGATGCCCACACTTTCGGGCGACACCCAGGCGGTACTGGCCACCGACAAGGTGCGATATCAGGGCCAGGAGGTGGCGGCGGTGATCGCCACCGATCCCTACATCGCTCGGGATGCACTCCCCCTCATCGATGTGGACTACGAAGAACTGCAACCGATTACCGGACCGCAACAGTCTCTTGCTGAAGGGGCGATCCTCATCCGGGACGAGAAGGAGGGCCAGACCGACAACGTCGCCTACACCTGGGAGTCGGGTGACCGGGCTGCCACCGATGCCGCCTTCGCCAACGCCGCCAAGGTGGTGGAGATCAGCACCCACTATCCGCGCTCTCATCCCTCGCCCCTTGAGACCTGTGGGATCCTGGCCAACGTCAACCCCGCCACCGGGGAGGCAACGCTCTATATGACGTCACAGGCCCCGCACGTCCACCGCACCCTGTTTGCCATCGTGGCCGGGCTGCCCGAAGAGAACATCAGGATCATCTCGCCCGACCTCGGGGGGGGCTTCGGGAACAAGGTCCCGATCTACCCCGGATACGTAGTGGCGACGGCGGCCTCGCTGCTCATCGGCAAGCCGGTGAAGTGGATCGAGTCCAGGTCCGAGAACCTCATCTCGACCGGGTTTGGTCGTGACTACCACATGACCGGTGAGCTGGCCCTCGACGCCGACGGGCGGATCCTGGCGATGAGATCGAACGTGCTCTCGGATCAGGGAGCGTTTTTTGCCGATGCCCAGCCGAGCAAATTCAAGGCCGGCCTCTTCCACATCTGCACCGGGAGTTACGACTACCCGGCTGCTTATGTATCCGCCAAGGGCGCTTTCACCAACAAGGCCCCCGGTGGAGTGGCGTATCGGTGCTCGTTCCGGGTGACCGAGGCGTCGTACCTCATCGAGAGGCTGGTCGACAAGGCTGCCCACCAGATTGGGATGGATCCGGCCGACTTCCGGTTGAAGAACTTCATCAAGCCCGAGCAGTTCCCTTACAAATCGCCGACCGGCTTCGTCTACGACTCCGGCGACTATCACACCGCCCTGCGCCTGGCGATGGAGATGATCGACTACAAGGGATGGCGCCAGAAGCAGAAGGAACAGGCCGCAGTGGATTCGCCCGGCAGCAAACTCATCGGCATCGGGATCGCTTCGTTCACAGAGGTTGTGGGAGCAGGCAACTCCCGCGACTTCGACATCGCCGGGATAAAGATGTTCGACTCGGCCGAGCTGCGGGTCCACCCGACCGGGAAGGCGATCCTCAAGCTGGGGGTCAAGTCGCAGGGCCAGGGTCATGAAACGACCTTCGCCCAGATCGTCGCCGAGGAGCTTGGTATCCCCGCCAACGACGTGAAGGTTCAGGAGGGCGACACCGATAACACCCCTTACGGCCTCGGCACCTATGCATCGCGTTCGACTCCGGTAGGTGGAGCCGCCACCGCCATGGTTTCCCGCAAGGTTCGGGAAAAGGCCCGCCAACTTGCGGCCCACCTGCTGGAAGCGGCTCCCGAGGACCTGGAATGGGAGGTCGGCAAGTTCTCGGTCAAGGGCACCGACCGGGCGGTCACCATCCAGGAGATCGCGTTCGCGGCCTACACCAATCATCCCGAAGGCATGGAGGCAGGGCTCGAGGACGTTTGCTACTACGACCCACCCAACATGACCTACCCGTTCGGGTCCTACATCGTCGTGGTCGAGGTCGACCCCGGCGATGGCACCTGGAAGGTGCTCGACATGGTTGCCGTCGATGACTGTGGAGTCCGGATCAATCCGATGATCGTTGCCGGCCAGATCACCGGTGGACTCACCGAAGGGTTCGCCAAAGCGAGCAACCAGTGGATCACCTTCGACGAGCAAGGGAACTGCATCGGGTCGAACTTCCTCGACTACATGGTCCCCACGGCATGGGAAACACCCCGGTTCCGCCTGGGGGAGACGGTGACACCCTCTCCCCATCATCCGATCGGAGCCAAAGGAGTCGGTGAGTCGGCTACGGTCGGCGCACCGGCGGCTTTCGTCAACGCCGTGGTTGACGCCCTCTGGTCAAAAGGCGTGACGGATCTGGACATGCCGATGCTGCCGCACCGGGTCTGGGGCGCCGTCAACGGTATCGAGGTGAAGCCGTAGGAGGGGTGCGTAGTGAACTTCTTTGAGCGAGTAGCTCACCTCGTACAGGATGGCACTCCTTTTGCAACCGCCACGGTCACCTGGCGGCGGGGGCCTTCATCGGGGAAGCCGGGGGCAAAGGCGATCGTTCTCGCCGATGGAAGTGTCGAAGGATGGCTGGGTGGTGCCTGCGCCCGGCCCACGGTGGTGGCGGCCGCTCTGGAAGCCCTCGTCGACGGGCAGCCGCGTTTACTGGTGATGGGCGAGCACGACCACCGTCCCGAGGTGGTCAACGTCGCCATGGCCTGCTCAAGCGAGGGAGCGATGGAGGTGTTCGTGGAACCCCAATTGCCGACCCCTGATCTCCGGCTCATCGGATCGTCGCCGATGATCACAACCCTGGCCGATATAGCCCGAGCACTCGGCTGGCGGGTCACCGTGAGCGACGATCCCAGCCTCATGGGGGCCGGAGTGGACTCCTGGGTCGTGGTGGCCACGCAGGGCCATTACGACGAGCCAGCTCTGGAGGCCGCCCTGGCCACCCCTGCTCGGTACATCGGGCTGGTCGCCTCCGCCAAAAGAGCTGGGACGGTGATGACGTGGCTGCGAGAGCATGGGGTGAGCGACGAAGACCTCGCCCGGGTTCGATCTCCCGCCGGCCTCGATCTAGGTTCCACCCAGCACGAGGAAATGGCGGTAGCGATCCTGGCCGAGATCGTGTCGTTGAAGGCGGTCGGTCACACGACGGTGGAGGTGAGACACATGGAGCAAGCAATTGATCCGGTCTGCCAGATGACGGTTGAGATCGCGACCGCCCGCTTCTCGACCAAGCACAACGGCACGACCTATTACTTCTGCGCCCCCGGCTGCCAACAGGCCTTCGAAAAGGATCCGGAGTCATTCCTCCAACCGAAACCGGAAACCTAAGGTTATAGGCCGCGGTTTCAGCGGCAGATCGCCTTCAGATTCAATGGTCATCGACCTGGAGTGATTCCAATAGCTCGCTCATCGCTCGCTCCAGGAGGTCGTAGACCTCCCTGTAGTCCTCGGTAGTCCCGTAGTAGGGGTCGGGCACCTCGGGATACCGGTGAAAGTCCGGGAGTGGTTCGGTCATCCGCATGATCCGGGCGCGGGATCCTGGCGGGGCCTGGCGACGAACCCGCCCGTCCACCACCACATCGGCGGTGAGGATCAGGTCAAAGTTCTCGAAGTCGCTGTGTCGGATCTGTCGGGACCGCTGGTCCGAGATGTCGACCCCTCGGCCGGCCGCCTCAGCAATCGCCCGGCGGTCGGGTGGACTCCCGCGATGCTCATCGCTGGTGCCAGCGCTGTCCACCTCGATGGCAACACCACGCTCATCGGCAAGGTGCCGAAGGATCCCCTCTGCGGTCGGCGAGCGGCAGATGTTGCCCCAGCAGACCATCAGCACCCTCAGCGGTTCGTCAACCTTCACAGTGACCTCACGAGCGGCGAGCTGTGAAGGTTTACCC
>CAZPIZ010000143.1:0-5356 GCA_964586615.1 uncultured Acidimicrobiaceae bacterium
GTGCCGGAGGCGGGACTCGAACCCGCACGCGGTTTCCCGCAATGGATTTTGAGTCCATCTCGGCTGCCAATTTCGACACTCCGGCGCAGCCCGAATTGTAGGAGCCCAACTGCTGGGGCCCGAGTCAGCCCCAACGAATGACGCTCAGAAGGTCGCTGAAATTGTCGGTCCAGAGATCGGCTCCCACCCGGGGGGCCTTCCATTCGGGGTCGTCTGCGATCGCTCCGAGGTCTTCGATCGAGCGCGCCACGGCTACGAAGCTCACCCCCGCCCCTCCGCTCGAATCAGGGTGGGAATGTCTGACAAGCGCCGTCAGGCCCAACTCGGAGGCAAGCCTACCGATCACCGGCTCAAGGTCGAGATGGCGATTCGAGATATGGAAGCCGATTACTCCGTTGGGTGTGATCGCCGCCAGGTAGGCCTGGAGGGCCTCCACCGTCAGGAGATGAGTGGGGATGGCATCAGAGCTGAAAGCATCCACGATGAACAAGCCGAAGGGTTCGTGGGGTTGTTCGAGGGTCATGCGACCGTCTCCAATGACATGCACGATGGTGCCCTCGGTATCGGTGGTGAACGTGAATAGCGAACGATTCTCAGCCAGGTCGACCACGGTCGGGTCGATCTCGTAAAAGGTGAGGGTCTGGCTCGAATCGAGATATGAGGAGAGGGCACCGGCGCCAAGACCGATAACCCCTATCTCATCCGTGGTCGACCCGATATCGACCATGAGCTGGCCGAAGGGACCGTCGGAAACGTAATAGGCGAGGGGCGTCATTGCGGGGGTTGGAGAGAAGGGCTGCACTCCATGGACCGTTGTGCCCGAGACCATGACGTGCTCGCCGGCCTCGTTGGCAAAGACGCGATAGACGCCAAAGAAGGTCCGTTCCTGTGCGAGCAGTTCCCCATCGCTCTGAAGGCTTCCGACCGCAAAGATGGCGGCGAGTGGCAATGCCAGCCAGGACGATCGCGGGAACAAACCATATGCGCCGACCCCGGCCAGACCAAGTAGCAGCGCAGCCATGGTGGCCTCGCTCGTTGTGAAAACCAGTCCCAGGGATGCCACCAGAACGAGAGCCAGGCCAATCCGAAGCGGTCGGGGCCGTTTCCGGTTGGGGCCCGCCAGCAGGGCGACCGTGGCAACGATGGCGATCGGGTACTCGGCGATCCAATCGAACGCCATTGGCGCCACGAAGGCGCCGAGCAACCCGCCGATGGCTCCTCCCACCGAAACCCAGAGATAGAACTCGGTGAGACGTTCAGCATCGGGACGCGACGCGTAGAGGCGGCCATGGGAGAGAAGGCCGGATGTCGTGAGAAGGGCGAGCGGCAGACCGATGCCCATCCAGATATTGACGAGGGTGCCTGCGGTGGCGGCGGCGGCGGCCACGGCGAGAAGCGGAAATATGAGGCCAGCGAGCCCGGTGAGGCGCTGAGAATGCTTCGAGAAGGCGGCGATGAAGGTGGCCAGATACAAGGCGAGGGGAATCACCCAGATCAGGGGAAAGGAAGCGACGTCGGTCGCGATGTGACGGGAGACGGCAAGCAGCATCAGGGAAGGAACCGCCGCAACCACTACCCAGAACGCGCGTCGCCGCCATGTGATCGGTTCCCGCTCCAGGACGGCGGTTTCGACCGATTGTGCGCCACCGGTCCGCAGCGCCGCCAATACCACCACTGCGATCAGCAAGACATAGCCCCATCTGAACCAATGGGCCTGCGCGACCAGGTCGAGGTTGGGCTCGATAATCAATGGATAGGCGAGGAGGCCCAAGAAGCTGCCAACGTTGCTGGCCGCATAAAGGAAGAAGGGATCCCGGGCCCGCGGGTGGTCGGTCCGGGCAAACCAGGATTGCACCGTGGGACTCAGGGTCGCCAGCGCGAAAAAGGGCGCTCCGACCATCAGCCCCAACGCTCCCAGTTCCCACCAGATCGGCGAGTCGATCGAAGCCGGTCGGTCGGGCAAACCGAAGGGGAGGGTCATGAGGGGGAGGACCAGTAGGAACAACTGGACGCGCACTCGCCAGCGGGCCGGCACCAAAGTTCCCGTTAGATGGGCGGTGAGATAACCGGCCAACAACGCTATCTGGAAGAACGCCATTGCCGTGTTCCAAACGGCCGAGGAACCTCCGAGCACCGGCAGCATGGCCTTGGCGGCGAGGGGCTCGATGGTGAAGAGCAACATCGCCCCGAGGAATCCAACGGCAGCAAACACCAAAACCAGGCCACGGGTCGAACCCTGCCTTGCATGGGCGGTCGCTTCTTGGGTTTCGGTTGTGATGGTCAAGGCTTGTTGCATTGTCGGCCGGGTCCCTTGTTTCTTGACGCTTTCAACCATGCCGGCCCCTGTCCGGTATTTCGGGTCTGCGGTCCTGGTCGCCTTGCCCGATCGCGGATCGTTCTAGGGTGGCTTCGATGCCTTCGAGAATCGAACGCAAACTGTTGCACGTTCTTGATGAGATCAAGGTGATCGGGGCCGAAAAGCTCCTCATTCAGGCCGAATTGGAAACTCACCGGCTCATCGACAGCGATGCTCACCGCGACGCGGTCCTCGGAATCGAGCCACTGGAATCGACGTTGACAAGAGACGATGTCTTTCGCTTTGAGCGGCTTCTTTCCCGGCTCGATAATCGCCGTCTCTTCCTGGAGGCAAAGCGTGCAGCCCTCTTAGACCGCCTTGGTGACTGACCCGCTCACCGCCGAGCACCCGCTTGCATGCCAACTCTTGCTCTACTCGATGGAAACTCGATCGCCTACCGGGCTTTTTTCGCCTTGCCGCCGGATCTCGCGACTACCTCGGGTCAGGTGACCAACGCCGCCTACGGCTTCACCCGAATGCTCATCAAACTTCTCGGAGACCATCATCCGGACGCGGTGGCGGTGGCCTGGGATGTTTCCCGCCAGACTTTTCGTTCGGCCGAATATCCCGAGTACAAAGCTCAGCGGGATGCCGCCCCGGACGCTTTCAAGAGCCAGCTTCCCCTCATCAACGAAGTTCTGAACTCCCTGGGTGTGGCCCAGCTGCGGTTGGACGGATACGAGGCAGACGACCTGCTTGCCTCGATTGGTGAAATCGCCCGCAGGAAGGGATGGAACGTCCTCCTCGTCACGGGAGATCGGGACGCATTCCAGTTGATCGACGATCACCTTAAGGTCCTTTATACCCGCCGTGGCATAACGGACGTGATCGTTGCCGATGACGGATATGTCCTAGACCGATACGGGATCAGACCCGATCAATACGTCGACTACGCGGCTCTCAGGGGAGACACCTCTGACAATCTCCCGGGTGTGCCGGGGGTGGGGGAGAAGACCGCCTCCAAGCTGGTTGCCGACTACGGGAGGCTGGAGAGCGTGTTTGAGCACCTTCCAGACCTCACCCCCAGGCTCCGACAGAACTTGAGCGAGCACCGCGACCAGGTTTTCCTGAATCGAAAGCTCATGACCCTGGTTCGGGATCTGGACCTGGAACTGGATCTGGAGCGTCTCCGGCGAGGTGAATGGGACCGATCGGTGGCCAAACAGATCTTTGAGAGCCTCGAGTTCTACAGCCTCTGGGAGGACTTGCTCGAAGTTTTACCCGCTACGGGGGCCGTGGTTGAGCAGGAGACGCTCGAAACCGAAACCCGGTTGGTCGAAGCTCCCTTGGAGGTTGCTCAACTGGGGTCCAGCGGGCGACTCGTACTCGATCTCGTCGACTCCAACGGCTTGTGGGGGTTGGCGGTCTACACGGGCGATGGCCAGGCCGTCGCCGTCCCCCTCGATGCGTTCGGAAGTCTTGGATCGGTTCTGGCGGACCCGTCGATCGCAAAGATCGCGCATGACGGAAAGGACTTGATCCGCCGGCTCCTCGACGCCGGGTACGGCCTCGCTGGGCTCGATTTCGACACGGCACTGGCTTCGTACCTGTTGAATCCGGCCGCGCGGGAATACGACCTGGCTTCGGTGGCGGCGAGGTACCTGAAGCTCGACCTGGACTCACCCGACCAGGATCAGGCGGCTGGCAAGCAGGGCAGCCTCGATTTCTCGGGTGGTCCCGATCTGGATGCTGCCGGTCGCCGGGTCGAGGCAATAGCCAAACTCGCAGTGCGGCTGGAAGCCGAGCTTGATGCTCGGGATGAGGTCGATCTCTTCCGGCGCTTTGAACTCCCGCTGGTGCCGGTCCTGGCCCGGATGGAACACGCCGGGATTGGCGTCGATCGGACCTACCTCGAGGAAATGGGGGCCGAGCTGCGGAGCCGCTTGTCGGAGCTGGAGCGCCGTATCCATCAGGAGGCGGGGGACCCCTTCAACGTCAACTCAACCAACCAGTTGCGCGAGGTTTTGTACGAGAAACTGAGGCTGCCCGTCCTGAAGAAAACCTCAACGGGGGCCCCTTCCACCGACGCTTCGGTCTTGGAGAAGCTGGCCGAGTCGCATCCGATCGTCGAGCATTTGCTCAACTACCGAGAGCTGGAGAAGCTTCGCTCGACCTACGTGGACGGGTATCTCCCGTTGATAACGAGCGAGGGCCGGATCCACACCCGGTTCAACCAGATGGGGGCGAGCACCGGCCGATTGTCCTCGGACACTCCCAACCTTCAGAACATCCCGGTGCGGTCAGAGACGGGGAAGACGGTTCGAAGGGCGTTTGTGCCCAGGGAGGGCTGGACTTTCCTGGTCGCCGACTACAGCCAGATCGAACTGCGGGTCCTTGCCCATATGAGCCGGGACCCGGGGCTGGTGGAGGCATTCGCAACCGGAGCGGATATACACACGGCAACGGCTTCCCGAGTGTTTTCCGTCCCGCTCGACCAGGTGACAACAGAGATGCGCCGCCGGGCCAAGACGATCAACTTTGGCCTACTTTATGGCATGGAGGCCTTCGGGTTGGCCGATCGGTTGGGGATCACCCGGGATGAGGCCCGTCACCACATCGACGAGTACTTCGCCCAGTTCCCCGACGTCAAGGCTTTCATGGACGGGGTGGTGACCCAGGCCCGCAACCAGGGATATACGACGACCCTATTTGGTCGTCGGCGGTATTTGCCGGAGCTGAAGAGTGATAATTTCCGGATCAGGCAGATGGGGGAGCGGATGGCTCTGAACGCCCCTGTCCAGGGCACAGCAGCCGACATCATCAAACGGGCGATGATCGACCTCGACGCCGAACTCGACCACCGGGGCCTCGAGTCCACCATGCTCCTCCAGATCCATGACGAACTCGTCCTCGAGTCGCCCGCAGGGGAATTGGAGGCCGCTACCGAACTCGTGACACGGGTGATGGAAGAGGTGGTGGAACTGGCCGTCCCCCTGAGAGTCGACGTCTCCACCGGCCAAACCCTTGCCGAGGTGAAGTAGGAGATGCTGTTTCTCCCCC
>CAZPIZ010000144.1:0-5353 GCA_964586615.1 uncultured Acidimicrobiaceae bacterium
CTTTCGGAGGTCGTGGTCGACACCCTCGCCGACCTTCACGCCGTCGACCCGGCCTCATGTGGCCTCGACACCCTCGGACACCCCGAGGGCTTCCTCGAACGGCAGGTGGCCGGGTGGATGGAACGCTGGCAACGTGCCCGCCACCAGGACAACCCCATCGCAGACCGGGTCGGCGAATGGGTCGCCCGGCGGGTCCCGACCTCGCCGGCCCCCACCCTTCTTCACAACGATTGGCGGCTTGACAACATGGCGGTTGATCCCGATGACCCGGGCCGCTGTGTTGCCGTCTACGACTGGGACATGTGCACGAGGGGAGATCCGCTCGCCGACCTCGGGACCGTGCTCTCGGTCTGGTACGCAACCGATGAGGTCCCGGCGTCGCTGAACCCGATGCCCACCACGGTGCCGGGGTTCATGACCCGCATCGAAGCCATGGATCGATACGGCCAGCGAACCGGACGCGACCTGTCGGGATTCGACTGGTATCTCGTGTTCGGAACCTGGAAGGTCGCCGTTGTACTCCAACAGATCTACATCAGATGGCTGCGAGGTCAAACCAGGGACGAAAGGTTTGCGGGCATGGGCGACGGAGCCGTCAGGCTCTTCGAGTTGGCCGCCCAGAGAATGCCGGCCTCCTAGGGCCACCCCCGCGAACCTAACCGCCGGTTGCGGTCAAAGAGACCCGTGCCGCGGGGGCCAGCACCCCGGAGGTCAGCGAAGCCGGACCTGAGCGAATACTTCGTCGAGACCGGCCGGGTCGAGATAGTGACCGGGCGGTAGAGGACATCTCTAGTTTTCATTCTAACAATTGGACCCTGACTCCGTCCGGGGTAATCTTGGGGCCGTGCCGACCCTTCCAGCCACCCGCAAAACCAGGGCCACCTATCAAAGCCTGGTCGACGCGGCACGGGAGTCGGTGACGAAGAACGGCATCCTGCTGCCTGAGGCAGTAGCCGAGACCGCCGGGGTTTCTCCCGCCACCCTCTACACCTATTTCGGGTCAAAGGACGCCCTACTGGCGTCTGCCTTCGACGCCGCTCTCGGCCAGATCGGAGAGGAGGTGGCACTCATCCTGAACGTCGAGAAACTACTCGAAGAAGGATTGGAATCGGTTACCCGCCGGCTGGTCCGGACGGTGGTCAAGCGCTTCACCCACGATGCCAGGGTGGTCAGGTTGGCCATTGCCCGGTTGCCGGATTCGGCCGAGGTGGTGGAGGTCTATCGTCGCCGTGGAGATGAACAGCTGGCGATGGTCGGCCGGTTCATCAAGCTCGGCATCGCCGCCGGCAAGGTTCGCATTGGCGACGTGTCCGTCCTCTCACGGGCAGTGATGGTGCAGCTTCAGGGGCTTCAGAATCCGATCGTCCTCCATTCAGGGTCCGGACCGGTGGTCGACGAGATCTCCCGGGTGGTTCACGATCTGCTTGCTCCCCAGCCAGCAGATGGCTAACTATCTTTGGGAAGGCCGAGCAGCTGTTCTGCCACCACGTTTCGCAGGACCTCGGTGGTGCCACCGCCGATGGTCAATGCCCGCGCAAACAGATAGGCCCAGGATGACTCGCCTTCGGCAGCTAACAGACCATCCGCACCCATCGAATCGCGTGCCAGTTCCACCACGTCCTGGCCATGTCGATCGGCCAACAACTTCTTGACCGCCACCTCGGGTCCGGGAGGACGCCCTGCGATCAGATTCGATACGACCCGGTACCCGAGCAGCCGAAGGATTTCGGACTCGATGTAGAGCGAAGCTGCCCGGTCGCGCCGGTTGGAATCTAGTCTGCCCTTCAGATCGTCGAGCACCTGGGCGGTGGTGGGGCCCATCCCCCACAGGACCCCACCAGTCGACAGCGAAACCCGCTCGTTGCCAAGGGTGACCTTGGCGAGTTGCCAACCCTGGTTCTCGCCCCCCACGAGGTGGTTGGTCGGGATGCGGGCGTCGGTGAAGAACACCTCGGTGAAATGGGCCCGCCCCGTCATCTCCTTGATCGGACGTACCTCGATCCCATCCTGTCGCATCGGGCACAGGAAATAGCTGATCCCACGATGCTTGGGTGCGGAGGGGTCGGTTCGGGCCAGGAGAATTCCATAGTCGGCCCGGCCCGCCCAGGTATTCCACACCTTTTGGCCGTTGATGATCCAGTCATCGCCATCCCGTTCTGCCCGGGTGGAGAGCCCGGCAAGGTCGGAGCCCGCCCCCGGCTCGGAAAATAGCTGACACCAGAACTCCTCGCCGCGCAAGAGGGGCCAGAGGAATCGCTCCTTTTGCCAGTCGTCACCGGCGGCAAGGATGGTCGGACCGGCCCAACCGATCCCGATCGGGTTGTGATGATGATGGTCGATTCCGGCCGATTCCAGTTCCTCGCTCAGGATCAACTGGTGGACCGGGTCGGCGGACAATCCCCAGGGCGTCGGCCAGCCAGGAGCGACGTAGCCGGCCATGGCAAGATTCGCCGGGGACGGCGACGGATTCGAGGCCAGCCACCGGCGGATTTCTTGCCGTCTCGGATCGTCAGGACCCGGGAAGTTGAAGTCCATCACGTGCAAGCTAACCGTGGGCTCTGCTTCCATGGGCCGATGCCAGACCCGATTCCCAAGTCAACAGATCAACCTCCGATTGGCCATATGACGATCGACGAGTTTCGGCGTCATGCCCACGAGGTAGTCGATTGGGTGGCCGACTACCTCGGAGAGATCGAGGACCTGCCCATAACCCCCGACGTCAAGCCCGGCGACATCATGGGCCTTCTCCCCGAGCGGGCTCCGGAGCAGCCAGAGCCTTTCGAAGCGATCTTCGCCGACCTCGACCGGGTCGTGAAACCGGGGCTGACCGGATGGCAAAACCCAGGCTGGTTTGGGTTCTTTCCGGCAAACGTCTCACCACCGGCAATCCTCGCCGAAATGGTCGCCGCCGGTCTCGGCCAACAAGGGATGCTCTGGTCGACCAGCCCGGTGACGACCGAGGTGGAGATGAGGGTGCTCGATTGGCTCGTCGATCTGCTCGGTCTGCCGCTCGCCTGGAAGCTGACAGGGCCAGGCGGCGGGGTCATCCAGATGAGTGCGTCCGATTCCACCCACACCGCTCTGGTGGTTGCCCGTCGTTTGAAGTCAGACAGCGCCACCCTTGACAGCCTCGTCGCCTATACGAGTTCGCAAGCTCATTCGTCGATCGAGAAGGGGGCCAGGGTGGCGGGATTCCGCCACATCAGGACGATCGACGTCGACGAGGCCTTCGCCATGGATCCACAGCGGCTCGAAGCGGCCATCGACGCCGATCGGGCCGGAGGCCTGGTGCCTGCCTTTGTTTGCTCCACCGTCGGCACCACCGGGACCACCGCCGTCGATCCGGTCAAGGCCATCGGTGTCATAGCTCGTCGTCATGGGATATGGCACCACGTGGATGCCGCCTTCGCCGGCAACGCCATGATCTGTCCCGAGTTTCGCCAATATCAGCCAGGACTCGAACTCGTCGACAGCTACGTCTTCAATCCCCACAAGTGGATGCTGACGAACTTCGATTGCTCGGTCATGTATGTCGCCGACCGCACTCCCCTGCTGGCCACGCTCAGCATCCTGCCTCCTTATCTGCGCGGAGCTGCGGCGGGCTCGTCAACCGTGGTGGATTATCGAGACTGGCACGTCCCTCTGGGACGGCGCTTCCGGGCCCTAAAGCTGTGGTGGGTCTTGCGGGCATATGGAGCGGAAGGACTTCGATCGATGATCCGCGAGCACGTCAGGCTCGCACAAGAGTTCTCAACGCGGGTGGCGGCGCATGAACGGCTGGAGATGGTCGCCCCGGTGCCGTTCTCACTGGTGTGTTTCCGACACGTGGATGGCGATGAGGCCACGGCCCGGTTGGCCAAGGCCATCAACGACTCGGGACATTCCTATGTGACTCCTTCGGTTATCGACGGAACCTCGTTCATTCGGGTTTCGATCGGCCAAACGTGGACGAAGGCCTTTCATGTTGATCGACTCTGGGATCTCATCGCAGCCGAGGCATGAGATTCTTCGCGGGAGGGCTTGGACCAATCAGCCTTCGGTAGGTCGGGTTCCGAGGGTCACGGTGATGTTGATCGATTCGCCATCGCGAAGGACGTCGAGCACCACCTCGTCTCCGGGGCTGTAGCTGCGGATCCGAGCAGCCAGATCAGGCATCGACCGTACCCCTTGGGCCTCGACGGCGGTAACCAGGTCACCGATCTCGAGGCCCGAGGTGGCGGCAGGGCCACTGGCGACGATCTCGGTGATCACTGCACCGGCCTGATCATCCGTGGCATCTTCGCCCGTGACGCCGAGAAAGGCGGTCTCGATGGGTGTGCCGGCAACTATTTGCTCGGCGATCCCGTGGGCAACATCAATCGGGACGGCAAAGCCGACACCACTATTGGAACCGGTGAGGGTGAAGATCTCGATGTTCACACCGATCACCCGACCTTGCCGATCCGCCAGTGCGCCCCCCGAGTTCCCGGGGTTGATTGAGGCATCGGTTTGGATCAACACCTGGGCCGAGTTCACATCGGAAACAGGACGATCAACCGCACTGACAACACCGGACGTCACGGTCTGCTCGAGGCCCCAAGGGCTGCCAAGCGCAACCGCCAGCTGACCCACTATTGGTTCATCGTCGAGAGCCAACGGCGCCAGCGGGGTGTCGTTGGTCTCAACCCCGATCACTGCCAGGTCATGGACGGGATCGGTTCCGAGAACCAGGCCGTCGGCCGAGGAGCCGTCGGCGAACCGGACCACAACGTCGTTCGAGCCCTCGACCACATGAGCAGCAGTGAGGATGTGATCCTCCTCGTACACAAATCCGGAACCGAGCCCGAATCCGTTTTCGATCTGGACCATCGAGGGGAGCAACGCTGCCGCCACCGCCGCCACCGGCTCTTCGCCGGGCGGAAGGATCGCAGTGGTGCCAGCCGGGGCGGTAGTAGTGACCTCGGCCCCGGCCGTAACCGGAACGCGGTCGTTATCGAGCAGGGTGCCGATGCCGATTCCCCCAGCCACCAGGACCCCTCCCAAGAGCGCGGCCAGAAGTCGACTCGGTCCTTTGGGTGGGGCGGGCGGCGGCGGAGTACCGACCGCCACCGGCTCATCGACAGAAATGGTCGGCTCCGTTGGCAGATATGGCATCTCCGAGGTGCCATCGGACGGGACAACCTCGGACTGATTTGTGCGGTTGATTTCCAGCACGGTTTCTTACCTCCACGAATTCATTGCCTTCAGGCAACCTATCGGCAGGGCTCTAAAGGAGCGGTTAAAGGACGAGAGCCTTAGAAGCCCTCCCGACGAGTTTGCCAATGCCCCCCCACCTCCCGCCTCGTTCCTCGGCGGGAGGAACCTTCCCCCCGGC
>CAZPIZ010000145.1:0-2086 GCA_964586615.1 uncultured Acidimicrobiaceae bacterium
GAAGTCGGGCCTCTCCGGCTCTCGCTGCACGGTTTGTTCGCAGCTCTTGGGTTCGTGGCTGGGGCCTGGATCGCCAGCAAGGAACTTCGCAAGCGCGGGTTCGACGTTGTGAAGTACCAGTCGTGCCTCACCTGGGGTCTGGTTGGTTCTCTGATCGGGGCTCGTTATCTCACTTCTCCGGCGGCGCTTTTGGCCGGTGGTTCGCTGGCAGATGCCGTCAATCCTTTCGGCGGTAACTTTTCGATCCTGGGAGGTTTCGCCGGAGGGATCATCGGCGGCGTCATCCGCATGCGTCAGCTCAAGATGTCGGTCTGGCCGATTCTCGATATGTCGGCGTTTGGTCTGGCCCTTGGCACAGTGGTCGGTCGCCTCGGAGACCTTGCCATTGTCGAGCATCTCGGCCGGTCGACCACGGCATCGTGGGGCTATGCGATCAAGGTCGGGTACGACGTTGCTCCCCAGCACGATGCCCTCGAGTGCTCGAGCGCTGCCGACGGGATCTGCGGTGTCTATCACCACGTCGCCGCCTACGACCTGATCGGAGCGGCCATCCTCCTCGGGGTGCTGTTCTTCGTCCATCGGCGGTTCAAGCTCCACTACGGCCAGCTCTTTTGGATCTGGGCGGCCTGGTACGGAATCCAACGTTTTGTTCTCGACTCCCTGCGGGTCGGAAGCGGCGACGCCCAGGTGGGCTCGATGACCTGGAACCAGGTGAGCGGGTTCGCCCTGGCTGCCTTCGCCATCGGGATGCTGTTTTGGTTCGACACCCGCCAACCCTCGGCGTCTCCCGAGAACGACCAAAAGCTTGGCGCTCAACTGGTCGGGAGCGTCGAGTCTCCGGTCGCCAGCACCGACGCCTAGCGTCTTTGCTCGGCTTCGCTAGTCTGTCCCTCGAATGAACCGCTCGTCTTACTTCTACTTCGCTTTTACCGGGCCCCGGTCCGGGATGGCATAGCGCGGTAGAAGACAAGCCGACAGCCACCCGGAGCCAGGGGCTCCGGGTTTTTTGTTTCCTGGAGTACCTGGCTCGACGAGTCACCCACTTTTGGGAGGAGCCAACCAACATGGAACGCAAAGCCAGCAGGGTCACCGGTGGAGCTGCCACCGTGGTGGAGATCGGCGGTACCCGCATCGGCTACGACCCGTTCCCCGTGATCGCAGGGCCGTGTGCGGTCGAATCCGAGGAGCAGATGATCTCATCGGCTTACGCCGTAGCCGAAGCCGGAGCGGCCATCCTGCGGGCCGGCGCTTACAAACCCAGCTCCACTCCTTATGGCTTCCGGGGACTTGGTCGCGACGGTGTGAGGATGCTTGCCGCCGCCGGGGCCGAGGTCGGTCTCCCGGTTGTCACCCAGGTTCTCGAGGCGAAGGACGCCGAGGATGCCGTTGACCAGGTCGATGCCCTTGAGATCGGCTCGGGCAGCATGCAGGACTTCGAGCTCCTCAGGGTGGTCGGTCGGTTGGGCAAACCAGTGCTGTTGCGGCGCGGTTCCTCGGCCACCCTCGACGAGTGGTTGTGGGCGGCCGAATACCTGCTGGCCGAAGGCAACGAGAAGGTCGTATTGGTGGAGCGGGGCGTTCGTTCCTTCGGTGGAGGCGGCTCTGACATGCTCGATATCACCGCTGTTCCCCATCTCAAGGAATTGACGCACCTCCCCGTGATCGTCGATCCCTCTCACGCCGCCGGAGATGCAATCCGGGTGCAGCCGCTGGCCCTGGCAGCACAGGGGGTGGGGGCAGACGGAATCATCATCGAAGTCCATACAAGTCCCGCCACCGCCAAGACCGCCGGTCCGCAGCTCGATGCCGAGGCTTTCGTGTTGTTGATGACCTCGCTGGGAATCCACCGGCTCCGGGGTGACATCGACCAGATCGACCACCAGATCGTCAGGCTGCTGTCGCGTCGCCAGGGCCTGGCCCTCGAGATCGGACGGGTCAAGGCCTACCGGGGCCTTCCGATTTACATGCCCGATCGAGAAGCCGAGCTCCTGGTCATGATCGAAAAGGAAGCCGAGCGGGCAGGAATTGACCCCGGCCACGCTCGGGCGTTGTTTCAGCTGGTTCTTTCAGAGTCGCGCCGTTTGCA
>CAZPIZ010000145.1:2186-5332 GCA_964586615.1 uncultured Acidimicrobiaceae bacterium
TGGCGATCCCCACGTTCGGCGCCCAGGCCACGCCGGCGATGTAATGCTCGCCGGCCTGGAGGCGGCTCACCGGAGTATCGATCCGTGATTGGGTCTTGATCGGTGCCTCCTTGGACCATCCTCGGGGAACCCAGTAGGCGTCGAAGCTGTCCCACGTGGTCAGTTCGATCTCGCTGATCCACTTGGTTGCAGACACGTATCCATACAGCCCGGAAACAACCAGGCGGGCCGGAAAACCATGCTCGAGGGGAAGGGCTTCACCATTCATCCCCACCGCCAACAGGGCCTCGCGTCCGTCGTAAGCAGCCTCGGTTGGAAACCCGACCGTGAAGTCGTCAACCGATCGTGCCACCAACTGGTCGGCACCAGGCTGGACACCAGCCCTATCCAGCAAATCGCTGAGGGGAACTCCCAACCATCGGGCGTTGCCCACCAACGGTCCGCCCACCGGGTTGGAGACACAAGAAAGGGTGACGTAGCGCTCGACCATCGGGAGTTCCATCAGCTCATCGAAATTGATCGAAAAGGGGTTGTCGACCATTCCGGTGAACGACAACGACCAGCCATCGAGTTCGACCCGGGGAACGACGATCGCGGTGTCGATTCTGTAGAAATCGGAGTTGGGAACCACGACTGGAGTGAGACCATCGAGACTGTCGAACGAAGCCGCGGCGGGAATGTCGCTTAAACCGGCATCCACGGTCACCTGTGATTGTTGACTGGCCGCGGCTCGGCTGGATGAGAACAAGACCCGTCCAATCCCGGCGGTAAGCAAGGCGAGGCCACCGATCGAAGTGGCCTGGATGAAGCCGCGGCGCCCTTGATCGGGTTCCGCCACCCATTCGGGTCGGACGCGGAGCCACCTGAATGTCATGAGGCCGGCCACGACTGAAACGATGGCGATGATCCACGGTCCGGTCGTGCCGGCGGCGGGGTTCGACGCAGTGGCCAACGCCGCCAGGATCCCAAAAGCCCCAAAGGCAACGATGGCCGGTTCGATTCGGCGTTGGGACAACAAACCGACAATCGCACCGAGGACCAGTCCTACCAGGACGATCCCGACCAGGAGAGCAGGCTTGTCATTGGTGCCGAAGACCGAGATTGCCCAATCCTTCACACCAGGAGGAACCGAGTCGACCACCCAGTCCCCTACCCCTTGTATCAGCGATGGGGCTGCCATCACCCCGGCCAGAAGCTCGGAAATGCCAAAGGAAAGGGCAACCGAAACTGCGCCGAACAAAGCCGCTGAGGACCGGCTACTTGGTTGAGGTGAGGTCTCCATGGTGTCTTACAACCTGCTCTCGGTCGATTTTGGTCCCGGCCGATCGTTACTTTCTGCCGATGCACGAAATTGTTGTGGGACCGGAAGGGCTGGCCCGCTGCTGGTGGGGGAGCGGTAGCCCCGATTACGTGGCCTATCACGACCAGGAATGGGGCCGGGCGGTCACCGACGATCCTCCCTTGTTCGAGAAGTTGTGCCTGGAGGGGTTTCAGTCCGGTCTGTCCTGGTTGACGATTCTTCGTAAACGACCGGCCTTCCGGATTGCATTCGCCGGATTTGATCCATTCCTGGTGGCCGAGTTCGACGAGTCGGACGTATCCCGTCTCCTCTCTGACAGCGGCATCGTCCGCCATCAGGGAAAGATCCGCTCGACAATCAACAACGCTGGCCGGGCCGTCCAACTCATCAGCGAGGAAGGTTCATTGGGTTCCTGGTTCTGGCGCTACGCCGACCCGGGTGAGATCCCTCCGAGCGAGATCCCGGCCACTACCGAGACCTCCATCCGGTTGGCGAATGATCTGAAAAAGCGCGGCTTCAGCTTCGTTGGCCCCACCACGGTCTACGCCTTCATGCAAGCGATGGGCCTCGTCAACGACCACCTGGTGGACTGCCATGCCAGAGAGGCGTGCGCCTCAGAACGGCGAATAGTTCTGTCGTCGAGTTCTTAGTTTCTTCTCCCGACTTCCGTCGTCCGTCTTCCGGCTGGACTAAAACTCCAGCCATGCACATCATTCCCCGGCCTGCATTCACCGTCGGGATCGAGGAGGAATACCTCCTGGTCGATCGCGAGACGCGAGATTTAGTCAACGATCCGGGTTCTGAGTTGTGGGCGGCCACCAAGGAGGCGCTGGGTCCTCGGGCGATGCACGAGTTCCTGAGGGCACAGCTCGAGGTGGCGACCGGGGTCCATGACACCGTCAAGTCAGCCGGTGAAGAGCTCGCCGGCATGCGTCGCACTCTCAACGAGGTTCTGTCAGCCCACGGTGCGGCGATCATGGCGGCCTCGACTCATCCCTTTGCCTTGTGGTGGGAGCAGCAGCCAACCGACCAGGATCGTTACAAGGTCATGGCCGAGGACCTCGGAATGGTGGCCCGGCGAATGGTGATCTGTGGGATGCACGTCCATGCCGGGATCGAGGACCCCGATCTGCGCATCGACCTGATGAACCAGGTCCGCTACTTTCTTCCCCACCTCCTGACCCTGTCGACATCTTCCCCGTTCTGGGGTTCGCGACTGACCGGCCTCAAGAGTTATCGGATCTCCACGTTTCGCACCCTGCCGCGAACCGGGCTGCCCGAGGAGTTCGCCAGTTGGAGCGAGTATCAACGACACGTCGACGTCCTGGTGCAAGCCGGGATCATCGATGACTCCTCCAAGATCTGGTGGGATGTGAGGCCATCGGCCCGGTTCCCCACTTTGGAGATGAGGATCACCGACGTGTGCACCAGGGTCGAGAACACCAGGACCGTGGCGGCGGTGTACCTGTCGCTTCTTCACATGCTCTACCGATTGCGTCGCAACAATCAGCGCTGGCGTCAATACGCACCGATGCTGATCTCCGAAAACATCTGGCGGGCCCAGCGCTACGGCGTCGAGGGCTCATTGATGGATTACGGGCAGGGGGTCCTGGTTCCCTTTGATGCCCTCGTCGAAGAATTGATCGAGATGATTCGCCCTGACGCCGAGGAGCTCGGTTGCATCGAAGCCGTCGAGCAGGCCCGGACCATCGTCGAAGTCGGCACCTCGGCCGATCGGCAGATCAAGGTGTATCAGGCAGCGGTGGCTGGTGGAGCCAGCAAGGAAGAGGCTTTGCGGGCGGTGGTCGACTATTTGATCGAGGACACCCAGTACAAGCTTTAGCTC
>CAZPIZ010000146.1:0-3486 GCA_964586615.1 uncultured Acidimicrobiaceae bacterium
ACTGGCCTCTGTACCGCTTCGACCCGGCACTGGAGGCCCGGGGTTTGCCGGGGCTGCGGCTCGATAGCCGGGCGCCCACTATCCCCTTCAAGGAGTTTGCGCGCACGGAAGCTCGTTTCGACATGTTGGCCCGGGCCAACCCGGAACGAGCTGAAGAGTTGTTCGCCCAGGCGCAACGCGACATAGACAACCGCTGGCATTTCTACGAGCAGATGGTGGAGGTCCATCGCACGGCCGAGTACGGCGAACTGGAGGATCGATGACCGTCGATCTTCGTACCGACTACATGGGTCTGAGCCTGGCTCACCCGGTGGTCCCGTCCGCCTCCCCTCTCACAGCAGACGTGGACCATCTGCTGCGACTGGCCGAGGCTGGGGCTGCGGCGGTCGTGCTCCCTTCGCTGTTCGAGGAGCAGGTCGAGCACGAGGCGATGGCGCTCTATCACGGCACGGAGTGGGCGAGCGAATCGTTTGCGGAAGCGACCAGCGGTTACTTGCCGGAGATGAACGATTACAACACCGGGCCCGACCATTACCTGGAGTTGATCCGCGCTGCCAAGGCTGAGCTATCCATCCCCGTCATCGCCAGTCTCAATGGCACCACCCGGGGTGGGTGGACTCTCTATGCCAAGGTTCTGGCCGACCAAGGAATCGACGCTCTCGAGCTCAACATCTACCTGGTCGCAGCCGACCCGACAATCTCGGGTACCGAAATCGAGAATCGCTATCTCGGCCTGGTCGAGTCGGTCCGTCGTGCCGTAGAATTGCCGCTGGCCGTGAAGGTCGGGCCCTTCTTCTCGTCCATGGCACACATGGCCGAGCGCTTCGTGTCGGCAGGTGCCGATGGCCTGGTTCTCTTCAACCGCTTCTACCAACCCGATATCGACCTCGACCGTCTGGAGGTTGTCCCCAACCTCGTCCTGTCTACGCCGGCCGAGCTTCGTCTCGTGCTCAGATGGATAGCCATCCTCCACGGGCGGGTGGACTGCTCCCTGGCAGCCACTACCGGAGTCGACGGGCCGGTGGAGGCCGCCAAGCTGATACTGGCGGGAGCGGACGTGGTCATGATGGCCTCGGCCCTTCTCCGTCATGGTCCCGAGAGACTCCGACAAACCGTCGATGGGCTTCGCTCCTGGCTCGACGAGCGCCAGTACGACTCGCTCGAGCAGGCGAAGGGCTCGCTTAGCCAGAAGGCCGTTGCCGACCCATCTACATACGAGCGCGCCAACTACATGCGAACCCTCATGTCGTATTCCCCGGATTGGTGACCCAATGCGAGCGAGCATCGAGGGATCGTGCCCCCTTCCAGATCGCCAGACGGGCGGACCATGCCGGCCCGCATCGAATGGCGAGATAGGGCTCGTGGCTCTACTTCCCGGCGCCTTGACACAGATCACCATCACGGTTCCGAAGCCAAGCATGTGACCCGACGAATCGGGGTCCGGCCGCTGAGGTGGACCGGGAAATCGGCGGGTCGGAGCAGCAGCCTTTGTCCCGCAATGCGGTCTAACGATTTCGGATATAGATTCCCAATGGTGCATGGATTCCAACTTGGTCTCTGTTTTCGAGCTTGGCGTCTTAGCCGGAGCAAGTGAGATCTGATCTCACTATGCGCGAGGATCCAAAGGTCTCCCTTCGGCGCCCACCTGGTTCGTCAAATGGTCCCACCGTCATCGGACCATGGGTCGCTGCATCCGTCATGACCTCACCGCCTCCGATTTGCGATGGTGATCTCTCGATCCAACAGGCGAGCCGAATGATGGCCGGCCATCGTGCGATCTTGGTCAGAACTTCCGCCGGTTACGGGATTGTCACCGACTCCGATCTTCGCCGGAGGATTCTGGCCGAAGGATTGTCGTCGGAGCGACCGATCGCCGATGCAATGACCTTTCCTGTTCGGGTCGTTGAGACGGACAGGCCGGCCGACGATGTGGCGCTTGAAATGCTGGAAGCGGGCATCCACCACCTCCCGGTTGTAGAGGGAGAGGCCGTAGTCGGAATGGTCTCAGACCTCGAGCTACTCGACCTCCAGCGTCAGATGCCTTTCGCCCTCCGTTACCGCATTGATTCCGCCCGAACTCCTGACGAACTCGCCGAAGTCGGGCATAGCTTTCCACGCGTAGCAGTTGAGCTTTGGAGGGCGGGTGTCGACGCGGCACATGTTGGTCAGTGGCTCAGCGCGCTGACCGACCGGCTCACAGTCCGCTTGCTGGATGCTGGACTTGATCGCCTCGGTCCTGCTCCAGTCGGGTGGGCGTGGTTGGCACTCGGCAGTGTGGGAAGGCGCGAACAAGCTCTCACTGCCGATCAGGATCATGCCCTGATTTACGCCAACGAGGGCGAGGTTCACGACGCGTATTTTGGTGCCCTGGCGGACGGGGTGGTGACGGCTCTCGCTGCTGCGGGCTTTCCCGAGTGTGAGTCGCGGTTTATGAGTACGGAACCTGGGTGGAGAATGTCCCTCGAAAACTGGATCGGCCGCCTCAATCAATGGATGACGGAGCCAGACCGTCTCCACAGTTTCTTGTCAGGGATCATGTTCGACTACCGCCAGATCGCAGGAACTCTTGGCGTGGTCCCCGAGCTGGATCGCATGACCGAAACGGCGGCAAGCAACTTCCATTTCATCAAGAGGATGGGTGCTCTTGCCATCGCCCACCGATCGCCTTTGGGGCTATTCGGCCGTCTCAAGCACATCGAAGCCGGCGCCAGGCACCGGGTGCTCGACATCAAGGAAACGGGTCTCTTTCCAATCACGGAGATGGCCCGGACTCTGGCCCTTAGCTCAGGAGTCGCAGCCCCTTCGACTCTCGAGCGGCTTCGTCGTGTGGCTGAGGACCCGGAATGGTTGGACGTCGGCACATCGCTGACCCAAGTGTTCAAAGCAATGCAACAAGTCAGATTCCAGCATCAGGCTCGCCAGCTCGACGCAGGCCTCCCACCAGACGACCTTGTCATGCCCGAGGAACTTGACCGGCTGAGCCGGCTCCACCTGAAGGACGCTTTTCGGGTTCTCCGCTCGATTCTGGATCAATGTGCATATCGGCTCGATTTGGGCCCCTGAGCGACCGCTACAGCCCCCTGTTTCGTCGAGTCAATCGGTCTTGGGAAGAGGACGAATTCCCCTAACGCGCTCGGGCCAAACGACGCAAGCTGAGGACAGCCGATCGGAGGCAGAATGACTGGATTGACCGACGCAAGGCCACCTTACCGATACGTAGTCGTTGCAACTGACGGATCACAGCTTTCCGGTACCGCCCTGCTCGGCGGGTCAATGCTGGCGGCCAGGTTCTCTGGCGAACTGCACGTTTTTCACGCCTCGTCAGGTCCGGGCACTGAAGCGTCCGTGGTCGCGCAAGCTGCGGAATTGCTGCAAAGTCGACAGTACAAGCTGGTCGTGAGGGGTCTCGTTACCGGGGCTTCATCGCCTGCCCGGATGATCGCCGAATATGCGAACGAGGTTGGTGAGCAAGCCATCGTTGTCGTC
>CAZPIZ010000146.1:3586-5265 GCA_964586615.1 uncultured Acidimicrobiaceae bacterium
TCCGCTGCTCGGGCGAAAACGTCGTAAGCCTCCATGAAGTCGTCCAGGACGAACTGGTGGGTTGCGAACAAGCTTGCGTTGATCTGGTGGTTCTCGATCAAGCGCAGCAGGGTGGGCGTCGAATAGGTGTCGACCAGACCCGTTGTGATCGTTACATCACGGATCCACAGATCCTCGAGATGCAGAGTCACAGGCTTGCCATGCACGCCGACATTGGCGACATATCCACCGGGACGGATCAGGCGGGCGGCCAACTCGAAGGTGTCTGGCACCCCGACTGCCTCAATCGCCACATCCGCGCCAAGACCGTCGGTCAGCTCGAGGATTCGCTTCATGGGGTCCTCAGTCGAGTTGTTGATCACAACGTCGGCGCCGAAGCGCTTGGCAGCGTCGAGACGAGCATCTGCGATGTCGATCGCCACGATGTGGGCAGGGCTGTACAGACGAGCGCCGAGTATCGCCGCGAGGCCGATCGGGCCTGCCCCGACTACCGCCACCACATCACCCGGCTTGACACGCCCGTTGAGAACTCCGACCTCGTAGCCGGTCGGCAGGATATCGGCGAGCATCAAGACATCTTCATTGCTGACGGTCGGCGGAACCTTGTATGTCGAGGTGTCGGCGAACGGAACCCGGACGAACTCGGCCTGGGTCCCGTCGATCTTGTGGCCCAGGATCCAGCCGCCTCCGCCTATGCATTGCCCGTAGCGAGCTTCTCTGCAGTAGCGGCACGAGCCACAGGACGTAATGCATGAAACCAGGACTCTGTCACCGGGCTTCACCGTCTTGACCCCGGCACCGACCGTCTCAACGGTGCCCACAGCCTCGTGTCCGAGGATCCGACCATCCGTGACCGCGGGTACGTCGCCCTTCAGAATGTGAAGGTCGGTGCCGCAGATCGTGGTGGCATCGACGCGCACAATCGCATCCGTGTCTTCCTTGATGGTGGGCATGGCCACCTCTTCCCACGCCTTGTTCCCGGGACCGTGGTAAACGATCGCCTTCATCTGGCTCTCCTTTTTGGGTTGGGTGTGTACTCAACATAGGGGAGAACCGTTTCCCATGGCAGGGCCGAATGGCCCTGGCTGACGTGTCGCGCCAAAACGGGGTTGGTTACGGGCGCTGCGTTCGGCCTGCGACGGCTTCGTTGAGGGATTCGGCGATCTCTTCGGCCCAGTTCCGAATCTCATCCCAGTCCCGGAAGTCGCCGTACGGCGCTCGAAGAGCCCCAACGATGGCGCGTTCAGGAAAACTCAGCATCGCCTTGTCGAGCTTGCCGGCGAAAACACGGTGATCCCGGGCTCCCGTCACCTTCATCACCTCCACTACATCGACGGGGTCTTCGGTGGGCTTGGGAGGATCTCCAATCGGTCCACTCGAGAAGAGCCAGACCGGTTTCCCTCGGAAGGTCTCTGCAAATCGTTCTGTCAGCTCGATCGCCGGCTTCAACCAGTGCCCTCCGTACACGGCGCTCCCGACCACGATTGCGTCGAAACTGTGGACCTCCTCCACATGACCTGGTTCTTCCACGCTGACCTCGAAGCCTCGGGTCATGAGGGCCGAACCGATAGCGTCGGCAATTCCGGCGGTGGCTCCGTGCTTCGAAGCTGCACTCACTAGGACTTTCATACAATCGCTCCTTTCTCGAGCGTCAATTCCCGATGGCCTGATCCAAAAAA
>CAZPIZ010000147.1:0-5212 GCA_964586615.1 uncultured Acidimicrobiaceae bacterium
ACCACGACGGCCGCCACCGCCACAACGACTGCGCCGACCGGGGGAAACACGGTCATCATCGGGGCGGAGAGCTTTGTGTTCTCCCCGCCGACCGTGACGATCAAGGTCGGAGATACGGTGCAGTGGGTTCAGAGGCTCGGGGTCCACACGACCACCTCGGGCTCGCCCACCGCCCCGGACGGTCTGTGGGATCAGCTCATTACGGCCGAAGCCCCGGTCTCGATCACCTTTGATCAGGCGGGTCAATTCCAGTTCTATTGCCGTTTCCACGTCGATTCCATGCTGGGATCGGTGGTTGTACAACCCTGATTGTCAGATAGGGTGGAAGGGTGACTTCCGTTCGCCGTTTCGCCTTGCTCGCACTCTGCACCCTCTTGCTCACCGCCTGCGAGGCCCGCGCCTATCTGGACATCGACATGTCCGACCTGTCAGACGGCGCCGTTTCGGTGCAGGTTGGTTTCGACGAGCAGTTCCGTGAGGCTTTGGACCAATTCGGGGGCGGGACCGATCTCGTGGGCGAACTCGAATCCGATGCGGCGGATGAGGGCTGGGTTGTCGAGCGGTTCGAAGATGGCGACATCGAAGGTGTCATCCTCACCAGGCAGTTCTCTTCGATCGAAGAACTTCAGGCAATCGTGGAGGAGGGACGGATTTCTGGCCCTCAGGAGGGCCTGGTCGGCGAAATGAGCTTCACCGACACCGGAAACACCATCCGCTTCGAAGCAGACGTCCCCGAGGGCGGAGACTTCGAAGGCATCAATCCCGAAGAGATGGAAGGCCTCTTTACCTACGACGCCAGGATCAGCGTTACTTTCCCCGGTGAGGTCATCGACCACAACGGCGAGCTCGAGGGAAACACGGTTACGTGGAGCTTCGACGATCCCACTTCGATGGCCGGCACCGAGCTGTTCGCCGAGGCTCGCAACGGATCGAGCTTCCCATGGGTCGCCATCATCGGAGTGTTGCTCGGTCTCGGAGTGATCGGCCTGGTTGTGTGGCAGCTATTGGCCCGGCGCAGACCTTCATCGGACGGTCTTATTACGAGTCGGTTGGAGCATCAGGTCGAACCGACTCTCGAGCCACCGGCTCAGCCCAGCACCGAGTCGGAGTAGCACCAGCGCCAACCCTCTCCGGGCTCGAGGCTCCTTACCACCGGGTGACCTTCAACTCGATAGTGGATGCTGGCGTGCCGGCGTGGAGATGAGTCGCAGCAGGCCACCTTCCCGCAGGTGAGGCACAGACGCAGATGGACCCACCGGGTCCCCTCACGGAGGCAATCCTCACAACCGCCCGGGGTTCTGGGGGCCAGGGTGATGGGGGCGGCGGCGAGATGCTCGCAGCCGTTTAGGGGGGATGAGGGGGCCATCAGCTCTTCTTCCTTTGGGTCCGGATCATCTTCGACGAGAATCTCGAGCACCGATTCTTCAACGTCGAATGATTCGAGGACGTTGCGCAATACTTCTTCGGGGAGGCTTCCGGAGCCTCGAAGCTCCAACACCCGTGCCCGTTCCGCCAAGAGCATCCCTTGTCGGAGCCGAGAGTAGGCCGCGCTCGGAGTTTCGGTTTCTGCCTGGCCAAGCCGTTCCCAGGCAGCGCGTGACCGCTCCTGGGTGCGGGTTCTCAGAAGCTCCACGATCTCTTGGGGGTCGTCCGGCGAGACCAGCTTTTCGAGTTCGGCCAGGCCGGCCTCAGTTGCCTCCTGGAGCACGGCAGCCTCTTGAAGTGTGTCCTCGCGGCGGTCGGGTCCCCGCAGCCCGAGCCTTCGGACCAATCCGGGAAGGGTGAAACCCTGTATCAACAGAGTCCCGGCTGTGACCACTAATGCCACCAGGATCAGCACCTCTCGATTGGGGACGGTCACCGGCAAGACGAAGGCGGCAGCAAGGGTGACAACGCCGCGCATTCCGGCCCACGACACGACCGCTGGGTGTTGCCAGGGAGGAGCCGGGTCGGCGCGGCCGATCGACTTGATCATTCTCGGAAGATAGGTGGCCGGGTAGACCCAGAGCGGGCGCAGCAGCATCACTGTGCCGAGGACCGCCCCACAGGCCAGGAATATCCGGCCGAACCCGAGGGTGCTACCGGCGACGTCGGTCACGATCGCGCGGACCTGTAGGCCGATCAGGAGAAAGACAGAGTTCTCCAATAGGAACTGGATGGTCTGCCAGTTGTGGCGTTCGCTGATACGCGACGTGGCGTTCTGGATCTGTTGGGCCTTGTGGCCAAGAAGGAGACCGGTGACCACCACCGCCAGCACGCCGGAGGCATGGATCTCTTCGGCCAGAAGATAGGAGACGAACGGGGTGATGATCGAGATACTGGTGTCGAGCGCCGTCTGCTGTACATAGAGGCGAATCTTGCCGATGACAATCGCCACCACCACTCCGACCAGGGCACCACCGCCGGCGGCGAGGGCAAAGTCGGCGACGACCTCGAGCAGGCTCACCGATCCCGCCAGGGCCGCAAGGGCGGTGCGGAGGACAACGATGGCCGTGGCATCGTTGACCAGCGATTCCCCTTCGAGGATCATCACGATTCGGCGTGGCATTCCGATCCGGCGGGCGATGGCGGTGGCAGCAACCGCGTCAGGGGGTGCTACCACCGCCCCGAGGGCGAAGGCCGCCGCAAAGGGGATCGGTAAGAGCCAGTAAGCGATCAGACCCACCCCGAGGGCAGTGAAGAGCACCAATCCCACCGAAAGCAGGGCGATCGGGCGGCGATTCGACCGGAAGTCGACTAGCGAAGTCCGGATGGCCGTGGCGTAGAGAAGCGGTGGCAGCAGACCAACCAGGACCAATTCCGAATCGAGTTCAACCTCGGGGATGAAGGGAAGGTAGGAGGCGATGAGGCCGATGATCACAAGCAGCAGGGGGGCAGGGAGCCGCCAACGGCGGGCAAGACCGCCAACTGCGATGACCACCGATAACAGTACGACGATGCCTGCCGCGGTTGTCATGGCCGCCGGATCGGGTTGGTTGGTGTTTGGAAACGGCGGGGTCTGGGCATAGATCAACCGATCCAAGCGTCGGCTTCGACTTCGACCTTCCAACGGGGATCGAGGAGGGCTTTGATGACGACCATTGTTGCTGCCGGTCGAACCGAGCCGAATACCTCGCCGTGGGCGCGGCCCACCTCCTCTTGATAGGCGGCGTCGGTGAGGAACATCCTGGTTCTGATGACCTGATCGATGGAGGCGCCTGCCTCGTTCAGAGCAGCCGAGATGATGTCGAGGCAGCGCCGGGTCTGGGCGTAGGGGTCAGGATCGCACGAGCCGTCCGGCCACACCGGGGCGGTGCCGGCGACCGCCACAAGATTGCCGACCCGCATTGCCCGCGAGAAACCGATCGACTCTTCATAAGGGGACCCGGAAGCGACCCGATGGCGAGTCATTCGCACATTTTGGTCATTCGCACCTTCTGGCCACAACCACATTCTGGCCAGCTGTCGATGCCGATGCCCAACAACCACACCGTCACGGCCTGCCCACCGCAGGGGCTTTCCCATCTCGGTGGCCGTCAGCCGTCCACTCCTGCCGCGGCCGGCCCGCCGCCAGTTCGAGGCATCCGGAATGAGCCGGACCCGGCCGAAGAACGTTTGCAAGTTCCGGCGGCAGATCCCGATGAAGGGCTGCGTGCCCGACCTCGAGGTCCTTGTCGGAATGCTCTGAAAACCCGGGTGTTGGCCCGTCACGGGAACAGAGTTGATCGACCTCCTGACCTCCTCCTCTGACCGCAGGATCCCTGTGCAAATATTTGCCCGACCATCCGAAGGCGTCCGGATCGCCAGGCCGACCCGAAGCCGGCCCCGGCCGTGACGAAGAGACCCTATTCGAGCGGACCGAAGGCCTCCCGGTTGGTGCCGGGTGGTGGTGAGGAACGAGCCGCGTCCAGCCGACATGAAGAAGGGGGCAGCCCAGGATCCGGTTTTAGGGCCGGGGCCGGAGGAGACGCGGCTCGTTCAACGATGGGTCGAACAGAGTCTTGATCTGGCTCTGACGCCTTTCGACCATGGGGACGAGGCCGGCGGTCACGAAGTCCTCCAGGGGATACACCGTAGGGGCGAGACGGCCCCACACCTCCGGCCTCCGGTTGACCAACTCGATGGCTTCGCTGAAGTCGGCCGCGAAGGCATGGGCCATGGTCCCGATCAGTTCCTTCTCGCCGAAGGACACCTGCTTGAAGTCGAAGGTCAGCGGTTGGGGTTGATGGCCAACGATGACGACCCTCCCGTTGTCGGCCACGGTGCGAACCGCCAGGTTGAGTGAATTCGGGTTAGCAGTGCACTCGAAGACCAGGGTCGGAGGTCCCCCATCTGCGATCAGGCGGGCGCCGAGGTCTTCGGGGTCGGAGGCGTCGACCGTCCTCGTTGCTCCCAGCGCCGAGGCCACCTCTAACCGGCTCTGATCGAGATCGACCGCCGTCACGGTGGCGCCGCGAGCGGCGGCCGCGTAGGTGAGAAAACTCCCGATGCCACCCGTCCCCAAGATCACGACAACATCGCCTTCATGGATGCGACCGCGTCGGGAGGCGTGGACTGCGATCGACATCGGTTGGGCCAGGGCGGCGATATCGGCCGAGATCGAGAGGGCCGAGAGATTCAAACAGCACGACGCCGGCGCCGTCACCTGCTCCGCCATGGCCCCATGGGTGTGAAGCCCGATCGTCCAGTAGGACTCGCACATGTTGGTTGCGCCCCGTTGACAAGCCCCGCAGCGACCGCACGACACCCCTGCTCCCGAAGCTACCAAATCACCGACGGCGAATCCCTCCGTCCCGGGGCCCACGGCCGTCACCACCCCCGAGAACTCGTGGCCTGGGATGGTGGGACCCTGGTGACCGCTGAAGGGGTGCCTTTCCTTGACCGGGAAGAAGTGCGGTTCGTGCACGTATTCACCGACATCGGTGCCACAGATTCCAACCGTGGCGACATCGATGAGCAATTCGCCCTCGCCGGCGACCGGCTCCGGCATGTCCTCGAAGCGGACCTCGCCCGGGCCGTAGTAAACCGCTGCTCTCACGATCCCCCCTGAAATTGCCCTGGAAGCTGATACAGCTCTGGAAGCCACTTGCCCGGGCTGTTGACACCGGCGCTCTTCATGATCCGATCTCGTGCCTCCTCGACCAGTCTCAGCACCTTGCTCAGTTCGTGGTCGACCAGCTTTCCATCTTGTTTCACGATCCGGCCATCGACGAAGACGGTGTCGACCAGGTTG
>CAZPIZ010000148.1:0-5179 GCA_964586615.1 uncultured Acidimicrobiaceae bacterium
GTGGTCTGAAGCGGCCAATGAGCCTATTGCGGGGGTCGGGCTGCGGCGTAGGATTCGCAAGGTCAAAAGGGCTTCATTGGGAGGATATTCATCATGGTAAGTGACCGACGGCCTCGCGTCTCGTTGCCTTCGGATCAGAACCACACAGGTAGGTCTTTCGGTCAGGAGGAGACGAAACTGCTGGCCGAAGTGCTCGATTCGGGCATTCTGTTTGCTCCCAAGGGACAGATGGTGAAGCGGCTCGAAGCCGAGTTCGCGGGCTACGTGGGTACCAAATATGCGGTAGCCAACTCCTCGGGAACCGCGGCCGTTCACACCGCCCTGGCCGCCTTTGACACGGAACCGGGTGAGGAGATCATCACGACCGCCATCACCGATATGGGAGCGCTGGCACCGATTCTTTACCAGGCAGGCATCCCTGTCTTCGCCGATGTCGACCCCAATACGGGCAACGTGACGGCGGGGACCGTCGCCGCCCGCCTTTCGGACCGAACCCGGGCGATCGTGGTGACCCACCTGTTCGGCAACCCGGCCGACACCGACGCCATCGCGGCAGTTGGCAAGGACGCCGGAGTCCCCGTGATCGAGGACTGCGCACAAGCCTTTGGGGCCCGGATCGGAGATCGACACGTTGGGAGCATCGGCGAGATCGGAACCTTCAGCCTCCAGCAGGGCAAGCACATGACCACGGGTGAGGGTGGCCTTGTCGTTACCTCAGCCGAGCAGCTTGCCCACCGTTCGAAGCTCTATGTCAACAAGGCCTGGGACTACGACGCACCCAAGGATCACGACTTCCTCGCCCTCAACTACCGGATGAGCGAGTTGATCGGGGCGGTCGCTGTGGCTCAGTTGGCCAAATTGGCGGACGGTGTCGAGCGGCGGCGGAAGGCGGCGGCGGCTCTCGACTCCGTCCTTGCCTCCGTCCCCGGGATCTCGCTTCCTTCGAGTATTGACGGAGCGACTCATTCGTACTGGCGTTACGTTCTCTTGGTTGACCCGGCGGTGGTTCCCGGTGGCCCCGGTGCCCTGGCCGGTCAGCTCAAGGAACTCGGGATCCCTTCGGCGCCCCGCTACATCCAGAAGCCGGCGTTCCGGTGCGGTGTCTTCCGCGACCAGAAGACCTTCGGGTCTAGCCGTTTTCCGTTCACCCTCGCCCGCCCGGAAGCAGTGGATTATTCGGAGGAACTGTTCCCCGGAACCTTCTCGTACCTGGAACGGGTTCTCGTGCTCCCCTGGAATGAGAAATACGACGATGAGATCGCCGGTCTGCTTGGTTCGGCGATCAGCTCCGGCGTTGAGCGCCTGATTGGAGATGCAAGGTGAAGCAAATCAAACTGGGATTGATCGGGGCAGGTCGAATTAGCCAGACCTACGCACAAGTTCTGGCTTCGGTCGACTTCGCCCGGCTAACGGCGGTGGCCGACGTTCGACCCGGCATCGCCCAGTCAACAGCTGCCGACCTAGATGCGGAGGCCTACGAGTCCCATACCGAGCTGCTCGAGAAATCGGGCGTGGAGGCCGTGATCATCTGCACACCGCCAGCGACACACACCGAGATCTCGATCGACGCGCTCACCAAGGGCGTGCACGTCATGTGCGAAAAGCCCCTGGCAATTTCGCTTTCGGACGCGCATCGGATGCTTGAAGTGGCCTCTCAGAGCGGCGCCGTCATAACCATGGCCTCCAAGTTCAGGTACGTCGACGACGTGGCCAGAGCTCGTTCGGTCATGACTTCGGGAATCCTCGGGGACATTGTCCTCATCGAGAACACCTTCGCCTCGAGGGTGGACATGTCCCAGCGCTGGAACTCGGATCCGACCGTTTCCGGTGGCGGCGTCCTCATCGACAACGGCACCCACTCAGTCGATGTCATCAGGCATTTGATGGGGCCCATCAAGGAAGTGATGGCCGTCGAGGGCCGCCGCGCTCAGGGTTTGGCCGTCGAGGACACCGCTCAGCTCTTCCTGCGCAGCGAATCGGGCGTGCGCGCCACCGTCGATCTCTCCTGGAGCATCGACAAGGAGCGTGACACCTACCTCGACATCTACGGGTCGGAAGGAACCATTCGGGTGGGATGGCGGGAGTCGAAGTACCGCCAGACCTCCAGTCCCAACTGGGTTACGTTCGGGCGGGGATATGACAAGGTCCAGGCGGTGACCGATCAGATGCGCAACTTCTGCCGCTCGTTCACCGACGGAGAGCCACTGCGTATCACCCCCGAGGACGCTCTCGCCTCGGTCGAGGTAATCGAAGCGGCGTACTCCTCGATGACCCACGTCGACTGGGTACCGACGAGGAACCAGCACCCGCTTTGGTCGGTCGCAAGCTGAGAGAGCTTTGATCCATCCAACCGCCATCATCGAACCCGGCGTCGAGATCGGGGAGGGGACCAGTGTCTGGGACTCGGTTCACATCCGTGGGCCCGCTCAGATCGGCTCCAATTGCATCATCGGCGAGAAGTCGTACATTGCCTATGGCGTGGTCATCGGGGACATGGTGAAGATCAACGCCCAGGTGTACGTATGCACGGGGGTGACGATCGAGGATGGCGTCATGTTGAGCGCCGGCACCACCTTCACCAACGACCGGTTTCCCCGGGCGACGGATCCCGATGTGAAGGAGCTGCGATCGTCCGCCCCCGACGAGCACACAGTGGAAACCGCGGTCCGGAGAGGTGTCACGGTTGGGGCCAGGGCAGTCATCGGCCCCGGAGTGGAACTCGGTGAGTTCTCGATGGTGGGGATGGGAAGCGTCGTCACCCATTCGGTAGCGCCGTTTCACCTGGTGGTGGGCAACCCGGCCCGGCCGGTGGCGGCTGTATGCCGATGCGGACCGCCTCTGGTCCGTTTCCCGGCCGAGGATGGCGAGGTGGCCTGTGCCGAGTGCGGTCGCCGATACAAGATCTTGGGTACTGAGGTGACAGAACTGTGAGCACCAGTTGGGCTGTGGTAGGCGGCGGCATGCTTGGAGGGTCTCTAGCCCTCCGTCTGGCGCAGGCTGGTAACGATGTGACCCTGTTTGAGGCGGCTCCCAATCTGGGTGGGCTGGCCTCGGCCTGGACGATCGGTGACGTCGTATGGGATCGCCATTATCACGTCACCCTTCTGTCGGACCGCCGTACCAATGAGTTGCTAACCGAACTCGGCCTTGAGCCGACCTGGGTGCAGACCAAGACGGGGAGCTTCTTCGATGGCAAGCTCTACTCGGTCTCGAACGCCCTCGAGTTTCTCAAGTTCCCGCCGCTGTCGCTCATCGACAAGTTTCGGCTGGGTTTGACGATCCTCTACGGCTCCCGGACCCAGAATTGGAAGAAGCTCGAGCGGATCCAGGTCGGCGACTGGCTAAAGACGTGGTCCGGAGCCCGGGTGTACGAAAGGTTCTGGCTCCCGCTTCTGGAGGCCAAGCTCGGCGACGCCCATCATGAGACGTCAGCCGCTTTCATTTGGGCGACAATCCAGCGGCTCTACGCAGCCCGTCGCAGCGGGCTCAAGACCGAGATGTTCGGCTACGTACCCGGTGGCTATGCCCGGATCCTCGGACGTCTCCACGAGAAGCTTGTCGAAACAGGCGTCAAGGTTCACTTGGGCACGCCCGTTAAGGCGGTCAAGAGCGGCCCGAGTGTCGAAAGCGCAAGGGGTGTCGAGTCCTTCGATCATGTCGTGGTTACGACTCCGGCTCCGCTGGCCGCCCGCATCATCGAGGATCTTGACGAAACCCGTCGGTCACAGCTTCGCGACAGCCGTTATGTGGGCATCGTCTGCCCGTCGATCCTGACCCGCAAGCCATTGAGCGAGTTCTACCTCACCTACCTTCACGATCCGGCTCCATTCACGGCCATCGTTGAGATGTCGGCCTTCGTCGACAAGGCGGAGTTCGGTGGCAACTCCCTTATCTACCTTCCCAAATACGTGGCGCCCGATGATCCGCTCTTCGAAGCCGACGACGCCGAGATCGAGGAGGTCTTCACCAAGGCCTTGGCCGAGATTCATCCCGATTTCGACCGAGCCGACGTCCTCGCATTCAAGGTCTCGCGAGCACGCCATGTATTTGCTGTTTCGACCCTGGGGAGATCCGACGATGTGCCACAGATCGACACTGGAGTTCGGGGGGTCTCCCTGATCTCGTCCGCTCAGATCCTCAACGGGACCCTCAACGTGAACGAGACGCTTGAGTTGGCGGCCAGGGGAGCCGAGCGGCTGCTGGAGCCTGAGTCTTCGGTGGCTGTCGCATGAAGCTGGCGAGCGTCTCGCTCGATCTCGACAACAAGTGGTCATATCTCAAGACCCACGGTGACGAGAGCTGGAGAGAATTTCCGTCCTATCTCGAAGAGGTGATCGGGCATGCTCTCGACATCCTCGATCGACAGGGCCTGCGTATCACCTTCTTCGTCGTTGGTCAGGACGCCGAGCTCGAAGGCAATCGGATGGCGCTGGCGAAGCTGGGCCAGACCCATCACGAGATCGGGAACCACTCCTTTCACCATGAACCATGGCTGCATCTCAAGTCGGAAGCGGAAATCGGCGAGGAGCTGGGCCGGGCTCACAACGCCATTGCCAGCGTCACCGGCAAGCAACCCATCGGCTTCCGGGGGCCAGGGTTCAGCCTGTCCCGCGCCACGCTCGATGTCCTCAACAGTCTCGGGTATCGCTTCGACTGCTCGACTCTGCCGACCTTCATTGGACCGCTTGCCCGAGCCTTCTACTTCCGGACATCAAAGCTCGATGAGAAAGAGTTGGAACAACGGGACCGGCTTTTCGGGAAGTTCTCCGAGGGATTCCGGCCCAATCGCCCATACAAGTGGGATCTTGGTTCCAGCTCCATAGTCGAGGTTCCGGTCACGACGATGCCGGTCTTCCGTGTGCCAATCCATGTGAGCTACGTCCTGTACATCGCCCGAATCTCCGAGAGGGCGGCCTACGCCTATGTCGATGCCGCCCTTGCCATGTGCCGGCTAGCGCGGGTCGAACCCTCGATCCTGCTGCATCCGCTCGACCTGGTCGGAGGGGATGAAGTCTCAGATCTGAGCTTTTTCCCGGCCATGGACATGAAGGGCGAAGTCAAGCGCAAGTTGGTCGAACGATATCTAGATCGCCTGGGCAGCCGGCACAACGTGGTCCCGTTGGGCGAGCACGTGGCCGCGATCGCCCAAAAACGGTTGTCGGTTCGCCAGCCCGTCTTC
>CAZPIZ010000149.1:0-5159 GCA_964586615.1 uncultured Acidimicrobiaceae bacterium
CGCCATAGTCGCCGGGGCTCGCGCCGGAGCCGGTAGAGCCATTCCAATCCCATGCTCTGCATCCACTTAGGCGATTGCCGCAAGAGCCCGGCGTGGATGTCGAATGCTGCTCCCACCCCCAAAAACACCGTGGGTTCAACCTTGTTCACAAACTCCGCCATCCACCGCTCCTGCTTGGGGGTACTGAGGCCAACCCAGACGAGCTGGGGTCTGCTGTCACTTATCCTCATGACGATCTCAGCCGACTCCTCGTTTGTCAGCGGTCTGAACGGGGGTGTATAGGTGCCGGCCACCTCTAGGCCCGGAAACAGCGTAACCAGGCGATCGGCGAGCCGATCCGCCACACCCACGCCGCCGCCGTAGAAAAACGATCGCCATCCCCGCTCAGCTGCCAGCCGACAGATTTCCAGCATCAGGTCCGGTCCGTACACGCGGGACATCCAATGCGCACCAGCTCTTCGGCCCGCCCAGACCATGGGCATGCCGTCAGGTGTGGTCAGTCCGGAGAGATTGTGAATTTCGCGCAGGGTCGGATCACGCTGGGACTCCATGACGCCATGCACTCCGGTCACGCAGACGTATTGGCGTTGAGGCTCAGCTATCCATCTCGACACCTCGGCGATGGCCATATCCATATTGATGGCTGAGATCCCAACCCCGAGGACGTCAACGCGAGGAATTCTCCCCTGGCCGAGATCAGTTACCGGCAAACTGTTTCTCGATCCAGCGGTAGGTTGGCTCGAGACCTTCTTCGAGATCGGTCCGCGGTTCCCACCCCATAACTTCTCGGATCCTGGTGTTGTCAGAGTTGCGGCCTCGCACACCTTGTGGTCCTGATACATGGCGAAGAGAGATGTCTCGCTTGCCTGAGATCGCAATCACCAGCCTGGCAAGGTCATTGATGCTGATGAGGCGGTCGGTGCCGAGGTTTAGAGGCGCCCGGTGGTCCGACATCATCAAGCGATAGATACCCTCGACACAGTCGTTGATGTAGCAAAAGGAGCGCGTCTGCTCGCCGTCACCCCAGATCTCGATCTCGCCACCGTCAACTACCTGGGCAACCTTACGACAAAGGGCGGCAGGGGCTTTCTCCCGGCCGCCGTCGTAGGTCCCGTAGGGTCCGTAGATGTTGTGGAAACGGACGGTACGAGTCTCGAAACCGAAGTCGGACATGTAGTACTCCGCCAACTTCTCGATGACCAGCTTCTCCCATCCATAAGCATCCTGGGGGTCAGCGGGATATGCATCTTCCTCCTTCAGGGGCACCACCTCAGGAGAAGTCTGAAGATGGTCGGGATAGATGCAAGCTGAGGAGGTAAACAAGTATCTCCCTATCCCGTTGACCCGAGCAGCCTCCATGGTGTGAAGGTTGATCAAGGCGTTATTCCGCAGGATCACGGCGTGGTTGGCCGAAATGAAGCCCATCCCGCCCATGTCCGCCGCCAAGGCGTATACGTGATCGACCCCACGGGTGGCCATTAGGCAGTTATCCCAGCGGCGCAGATCGAGGATCTCGAACTCGTCGGCGTCCACATCTGTGTATTCGGGGTATTTGAGGTCCACCCCTCTCACCCAGTAGCCAAGGCCCTTTAGATGAGTCACTAGATGGTGGCCTATGAAACCACCGGCGCCCGTCACTAATACACGTTCCAACCCGCACTCCCCTACTCGTGATCGTTAAAACACTACCCGGGGACGGAGCAAAGGCCAGAGGACAATCGAATCATCTCAGCCCGTATGCTTTTTCCAATCCTCGTAGGCCGATCGGCTCGGTGAAGGAGCGCTCGTAATGGTCGCGGGCCTCCGCTCCAAGCCGATCGACGTCTTCGGACCGGGCAGTTAGCGACATCGCCGCCTGCCAGCCCTCCACCGTCAGGCCGGCGGCGAACCCACCTGGGCCCACCGTTTCGCCCAGGGCGCCGAGGTCGCTATGGACCACCGGGAGGCCAGCCGCCAGAGCCTCGAGAATGACCATCGGCTGGCCTTCGTACCACTCCGAAGGGACCAGCAAAGCCCGCGCCCCGAGCATCTTTTCTGATACCGATACACCGGGGAGCCGTCCTGCGAACTCGACGCCGGCTGTTACCCGGGCCGCCAGCTCCCCAGATTGAGGCCCGTCTCCGATGATCACCAGCTTGGCGCCATGCGGTCGGATCTGGGGCCAGTAGTCGAGGAGTCGCAAGGCACCCTTCTCCGGCGACAACCGACCCACGAACAGGTAATCCTGTGAAGTCGACGGGGGCCGGGTCCGCGGACCAGGGTCGGCAACAAAGTTCGGCTTGATGACCAGCTTCTCCTGTGGGATGCCAGACGAAATCAAGATATCTCGACCGAACGCGGTTAAGGCGATGGCCACCGCCAGCCGGTCCCAGGTTGCCGCCACCCGATGGATCGCCGAGGTGATCGCAACCGCGGTGGAAGAGAGGACCGAGTTCCGATAACAGCGGTAGATCACTCCGGGCCAGGCCACCCGTCGGCCCACGCATATCTGGCATGGTTGGCCGTCTCGAAAAAGCATGGCGTTGACACACGCCGGTCGGTAGTTGTGAAAGGTTATGACGACCCGGACGCCGTCGGCCGCCAGCCCCCTCACCACTGCCGGCGACAGCGCAAACCACGTGTTATGGATGTGGACCACATCGGCCCCGCTTAGATCCGCCTCTCGCCTGATGCGTTGGGCTGCGCGGACGTTCCAGGGCGAAGCGGCCATCGCCAATGCTGTCTGAAGCGGGTCTACCGGGTTGTAGAGGTCGATCGCCTCGACCGTGTGGCCGGCGCTGGTCAGGATCCGCCGTTCGGAGTCCACCACTGCATCTTCGCCACCCGGTTCGCGATACCGGGTATGCACATGCAGAACCTTCACGAAGCTTGTATCAGCGTCCGGCTGGCAGACGAGACGCCTTGTCCCCTGACCCGTCAGTCGTATCGCCGAGAATGTCGCTCATAGATCCTTCGACCGAGGTCATCTCCGGTCGCAGCGGCCCCCGGTTGTAGATGTATCCGATGACCGGGGTGTTCACAAGCCGCAGCCGGGCCACCAACTCTTCGGTCTCACGGACCTGGGTGTTATGCGTTACGACGATGAGCAAAACATCGACATATCCGGCCAACAGCGACGCATAGGCCACCTGTAAAAACGGTGGAGCGTCGACCATGACCAAGTCGTAGCGTCGGCGGGCTTGTTCGAAGACTTCCCGCGCTCTGGCGGAGCGTAGGACCACCGGTGCGGTGGTCACCTGCTGGCCACGGCCAAGCAGGTGCAGATTGCCGGTGCGACCCAGCGATACCTTTCTCACCGCCTCATCGAGGCCGATACCGAGCTCAACGATCTCAGTGAGGCCCTGGGCCTTGGGCGTGCCGTCCCCGAGAAGCAAGGCGGTTGCCTCCTGGTTGCCAAAGTCGCTATCGATCACCAGCACCGAGTGACCGTCTCGGGCAGAGGCAACCGCGGTGTTCACCAGAACGGTGGTCTTGCCGTGACCCACCGTCGGGGCCACCACCATGACGGTCTTGGCCCCCATGGCCAGCATGGCGCTCTCGATCGATCCGGCTGTAAAGCGGAATGCTTCGGCAGCCGCCGAGCGGGGCGCATCCCGAACGGGTAGGTTCGTCGAAAGGCCTTCGGCAGCAAACTCAGGGATGTCGGCCAGCAACGGTGCCCCCAACAGAGCCTCGGGTTCGAAACGGGAACCGAACTGGCGCCGACGGCCCTCGAGCAAGTACGACAGTCCGGCACCAACCAAGGCACCCAGGATAAGCGCTACCGCCACGGTCCGGGCAGCCCCCGTCTGTGGCAGCTCTTGGGCTCCATCCGCCGACGTCAAGAGGGCGATGGCATCCCGGGCGAGGTCTTGATCAACCAGGATCTGGTCTCTGAGCTGTATCAGTTCGGCGCGACGGTCGATGATCTGGCTCTGTTCCTGGATTAGGGCCTGCAATTCCGTCCCCTGGGGAATCAGGCCCTGGGCCTGGCTGTAGATGCTCATGCGGTTGGCGAGGTCGAAAATGCTCTGTCTTATGGCTATAGCGTCCTCGACGGTGGCCGTATCCAACTCGACCTGTAGCTCAGAGATCCGCACCACAGCGTCTCGCATCTGCTGTTCAAGTGCAACCAGACCGGGATCGGCGAGGTCCGCCGCCGCGATCTCGGTCTCGAGCACAACTCGTCGTTCCTCGATCGATTCAAGTTGAGCATCGATGCGCTCAAAGGCGGCCGTCGACGCCGAGGTGACCTGGAGGCGGCTGACGGTGCGGAAGCCCTCCGCTAAGGAATTCACCTTGAGCACCGCTTCATCGGGGTCGTCTGTCGTAACCGTCAACACCACCAGGGCGCTGTCATTCGAGCTGATAAGACTGACTTCGCCAAAAAGCTCGATCGGCGTGGTCTCGACAGAAGGCTCCCCCTCTTCCAACAACAACACCGCGGTTTCGATGACGGCTTGGCTCCCGATGATCTCTACCTGGCTGGTCACGAAGCGCTCGCCGGCTACGCCCCCCTCGGTCAGCAGTGCCGGATCCTGGAGAAGGATCGAGGCGTCAGCGCTATAAACCTGCTCCTCCCCACGGATCCGGGAGTAGACCAAACCCAAAGCGAGAGCCAGGGCCATCACGGCCAAAACCAGCCACCGGCGTCGCCATAGTGCCGTGAGAAGGGTGGGTTCGAAGCCAGGTTCAGTAGCCATCACAACCAGAAAGGGGACCTGCGCACTTCGAGCATGCTAGCTAGGGCTCTGATCTGCTCACAACGGGTGCACTGGGTCAGGCGACCCGGCCCAACCCGTCGAAGACCCATAAATACCAACCTTTGAGCCCTGCTCCGCCACTCAAGATGTCATCGGGCCTCAAGATTGCGGCTCCTTGTGACTCGACAATCCCCCACCGGGATCTGGCCACCTTCGGGAGGGATGGTCGCCCGTCTAGCCCAGTTGCTGATAGCTCGTTACAAGTGAGCCTTCGCTGCTTCGGCCGGGCGGAAACCACGGTTCTTGGCCTCGATCAGGGTATCCGGAGCGAAGGACTGGAGTAGGTTCTGCTCGTGGAGCGAGAGCCTTTCTGTTGCGTCCGAGACCTCTGCGAACTGTCCGGCGTCGTCGCAGTCGTAGGCAACCATTTGGTCCCGGCGCCCGATGATCCGAAAATCCGGGAACCGACGCAGGCGA
>CAZPIZ010000150.1:0-5100 GCA_964586615.1 uncultured Acidimicrobiaceae bacterium
CGCCCACGCCTCGGTGCTATCGGGTCCGTATCAAGGAGAACGTGAAGCGGCCCTCGATGAAGTAGGTGCGCGAGTACATCACCGGCCGTGAGTTGTCGACGTGATGAACCTGGGATAGCAGCAGATAGGCGGTGCCCCTCGGTTGTCGCCCCCAGCCGATTTCACTTCCGGAAACGGCGTGCAACTCGGTGACGGCGGTGGTCACCCGGTTTCCGTGATGCTCGAGGACCTCGAACAACGAACCTTGGACGGTTGAGGGTTCGAACCCGAGCGGGAGTAACCGCCGATCGATGGCGTCGTAGGAGAACGCCACCACCGTCCCGGAGGCCGTTAGCGCCCGTTCGGTCGCCACCACTTCGGTTTCCGCCGGTAGATCCAGCCTTCTCGCCTCGTCGGCGTTGGCGACCCGGATCGACCTGGTGCGATAGGACATCCCGGGCTCCAGTCCGTACGACCTGACCGTGGCCGATAGGGAGTCGAGCCGCCGAAGGTCAGCCCGGATCTCCTGGCTGTCCACGGCGGCAAAGGTGCCGAGGCCGTGCCTTGTCACTGTTAAGCCAACGGTGTCAAGACGTTGGAGGGCGCTGCGCACCGTGGCCCTCGACACGCCGTACTCGTCACCGAGTTGGTGTTCGGTGGGAAGACGTTCGCCTGGCTTCCACTCACCATTGCGCAACCGTTGGGAGAGCCGCTCGGCTATTTGATCGCCAAGATTGGGACGTGACGACGCCACAGGCTGATCATAAGTGTTGTCTGACAACCTCTATGGTGCATCCTTGCCGTGACTGAACTGCCACCGCCCCGCGAGTTACTGGATCTCACCGGAAAAGTCGTTGTGGTGACGGGTGCCGGTGGCGGTATCGGACGTGGCATCGCCTCCCGCCTGGCGGCCGCCGGGGCATCGGTCGTCGCCCACACCCGTTCGTCGCCGGTTACCGATCTCCCGGGTAAGCATTTGGTTGCCACCGCCGATCTGCTGTCCGACCAGGGACCGCACGACGTCGTCGGCGCCGCCCTCGATGCCTTTGGACGTGTCGATGGACTAGTCAACAACGCTGGGATCCAGCCCATCGGCAAGCTCATCGATCTGACGGAGGACGAATGGCGATCGATGATCGACACCAATCTGACCGCCGTCCACCGTCTCAGCCAGGTGGTGGCCAAAGCCATGATGGATCAGAAGGCTCCGGGGACCATCGTCCACGTCGCCTCGATCGAGGGTTCTCAGCCGGCACCGATGCACGGTCATTACGCCGCCGCCAAAGCCGCCCTCATCATGCACGCCAAGGCCGCGGCGCTGGAATGGGGTGCGCAGGGAATCAGAGTCAACGTTGTTTCCCCGGGACTAGTAGATCGCCCCGGTCTCGAAAACGACTGGCCCGAAGGAGTCAGCCGTTGGCTTGCGGCGGCCCCATTGGGGAGGCTGGGCACCCCCGAGGATGTGGGCGACGCCTGCGTATTTCTGTGCTCGGATCTCGCCCGATGGATCAGCGGGGTCAACCTGGTGGTTGACGGCGGAGTGTTAACCCATCCGACCTGGTGATAGGCAAACCAAATGAGCGACCAAATGAACAGCATGAAGGACAAGCGATACATCGTCACCGGTGCGGCCGGAGGCATTGGCTCGGCCATCGTCGCCACCCTGCTGGAGCGAGGTGCATCGGTTGCCCTGTTCGATCTGGACGAGGTTCGGACCGCCGAGGTTGCTCGCTCGCTCGATCCGTCGGAAGACCGGACATTGGCTGTCGGGGTGGACGTGACCCAGCCGGCGTCGGTGGAGGCGGGGGTGGACCGAGCCATCAAACACTTCGGCGGTCTCGACGGATTGGTCAACAGCGCCGGGTCGGTGGTTCTCGACCAGGCCTGGGACGCGGCTGCCTCCGACTGGAGTCGTCAGCTCGACGTCAACGTCACCGGCAGCTTCCTCTGTGCCCGGGAGGTAGGCAAACATATCCGGGGCCGGGGCGGTTCGATCGTCAACGTCGCCTCCAACTGCGGCAAGGTCGGCTACAAGAACATGGCCGCCTATAACGCAGCCAAGGCGGCAGTGATCAGCCTCACCCGCTCTCTCTCGATGGAGTGGGCCGAGGACGGGATCAATGTCAACGCCGTCTGTCCGGGCGGGGTCGACACCCCGATGCTGGCCGGGGTGGCCGATTGGCTCGAGCCCCGTCTCGGGGTTCCGGCCGCCGAGCTGCTTGAGGGAATGGGTGCCGCCCAGCTCGGTCGCAAGATCGCACCGTTCGAGGTGGCGAGGGTGATCGCCTTCCTCCTCTCCGACGACGCCGTCATCATCCGCGGGCAATCCATCAACGTCGACGGCGGCGACACGCCTTATTGAGATGGAGAATCGCTGGGACCGCTCGCGGACGTTCGAGGGACCGCTCGACCAATGTGCCTTCGGCTCTCGGCTGATAGGAGCCGACCCGGCCCTGGTGCTTCACGGGGGCGGGAACACATCGGTCAAGACCCCGTTCATCGACATCACTGGGGCGGAGATCCCGGCGCTGTGGGTCAAAGGCAGCGGCTGGGACCTGGCCAGCATCGCCCCAGCCGGCTTTCCGCCGCTGCGTCTCGAGCGTCTTCACGCTCTCCTTGACCTCGACACCCTTTCTGACCCCGACATGATGCGCGAGCTGGCGGCCGCCCGCCTTGATCCCGGCACGCCGCAGCCGTCGGTCGAGAGCCTGCTCCATGCCTTTCTCCCCTACAACGCTGTGCAACACAGCCACGCCGATGTGATCGTCACCCTCACCAATCTGGCTGAAGGGGAAAAGCGGGTTCGTGAGGTTTTCGGGCAAGCCGTGGTGGTCATTCCCTACGTGATGCCCGGGTTCGACCTGGCCAGGGCGGTCCGAGATTTGTGGGCGCAACAAGAGACCGATGCCGCGATCGGCATGGTCCTCCTCAACCACGGCTTGTTCACCTTCGCGGCGACGACCGAGGAGGCGTACGGTCGACATGTCGATCTGATCACCCTGGCCGAGGACTGGCTGGATGCCAACGCCCCGGCCCGGATGACGAAGGTCGCTCCACTCCCCGCGGTGGCTCCCTCGGCCATGGCTTCCCTCCGGAAGGAGATCTCCGAGTTGGGCGGGGCGCCAATGATCAGCCAGCGACACACCGATCCGGTCGTCGCCCGATTCGTGAGGCGCGATGACCTGGCATCGCTTGCCCGGCGCGGCCCGCTCACCCCCGATCACGTGATCCGGACCAAGCGATTGCCAATGGTCGGCCGGGATGTCAACGCCTTCGCAGACGAATACCACACCTACTTCGAAGAGAACCTTGGCCGCGGCCGGGTTCCTTTGCAGATGCTCGATCCCGCACCTCGGGTCGTGCTCGATTCGGAGCTGGGCATGCTGGCGGTGGGCCGCACCGCCGCCGAGGCCGCCATCGTTTCCGACATCTATCACCACACGATTCCGGTGCTGGAACGGGCAGAGGGGCACCTTGGTGGGTATGAAGCCCTCTCCGCCGCCGATCTGTTCGACGCCGAGTACTGGGACCTCGAGCAGGCCAAGCTGCGCAGGGCCGGCTCTCCTCCCGAGTTCACGGGGATGGTGGCGCTCGTCACCGGCGCCGCCTCCGGGATCGGTCGGGCGTGCGCGGCGGAGTTGCTGACGCGAGGCGCGGCGGTGGTGGGCCTCGACCGCAGCCCTTCCGTGGAGGGAGCTTTCGAAGGCCCTGCCTGGTTGGGGATCACGGCCGATCTGGTGGAGCGTGGCTCTCAGGAGGCAGCGGTGGCCGCAGCGGTCGAGGCCTTTGGCGGTATCGACCTCGTTGTCGCCGCCGCCGGCATCTTTGGCCGGTCAGAGTCGCTGGCCACACTGCAAAGCGAGTCATGGAGGCAGGTGATGGCCATCAACCTCGACTCGGTAGCCGAGCTGTTCGGGGTGCTCGACCCGGTGTTGCGTCTCTCGCCTGTCGGGGGAAGAGTCGTCGTGATCTCATCCAAGAACGTCCCGGCTCCCGGACCCGGTGCAGCCGCTTACTCTGCCTCGAAGGCTGCCGTGACCCAACTGGCCAGGGTGGCCGCCCTGGAGTGGGCAGGTGCCGGCATCAGGGTCAACGTCGTTCATCCCGACGCCGTGTTCGACACGGGTCTCTGGACCGAGGAACTTATTGCCGAACGGGCCGCCCGCTACGAGTTGACTCCTGAGGAGTACAAGCGACGCAACCTGCTTCATATCGAGGTGACCTCGGCCACGGTGGCGGGGGTGGTCGCCGACCTGTGCTCTGATCGCTTCCGGGCCACTACGGGGGCGCAGATTCCGATCGACGGTGGAAGCGACAGGGTGATCTGAAATGCCTCCAGTCAAAGTCTCTCCCGATACCCGGCTGCCGATCCTCGGTGTCAGGGCCGGAGACCTCCCAGTGCGCTCGCTGGTGGTGGGCGACCCCGCCCGAGCTGAGAAGGCGGCTGCCCGGCTGGATGGGGTCCGAGAGCTGGGGCGCACCCGTGAGTACGTCACCTTCGTCGGCACCTACAGCGGAACCGAGGTGGCCGTGGTCTCTCACGGGGTGGGAAGTGCCGGTGCGGCCGTGTGCTTTGAAGAGCTCTACCGGGCTGGTGCCGAGCGGGTCATACGGGCGGGTACGGCCGGGGGTATGCAGCCCGAGGTGCTCGACGGCCATCTTGTGGTGGCAACGGCCGCCGTCCGCACCGATGGCTACACCCAGTACGTGGTCCCACCCGAGTTCCCGGCGTTCGCAGACCACCTAGTAGTGGAACGTCTGTTGGAGAAGGCGACCTTGGCCGGAGTCGAACTGCACAAGGGTGTCGTGCTCACTCTGGCTCCCTTCTATACCCATGAAGTGCTCGGAAGCTCGCTGCCGATGTGGCACGAAGCCGGGGTGGTTGCGGTGGAGATGGAGGTGGCGGCCCTGTTCGTCATCGCCTCTCTCCATCGCTCCTCGGCAGGGGCGATCCTGGCCATCGACGGCAACCCCCTGATCGAAAAGGACGACACCATGGAGGGATACAACCCCAACCGTCAGGTCGTCCACGATGCAGTGGAGGCGATGATCGGCATCGCCCTCGACGCCCTGGTCGACTAGCTAGGCCTACTAGTTCACGGCGTCGAGGAACTCGTCGAT
>CAZPIZ010000151.1:0-5091 GCA_964586615.1 uncultured Acidimicrobiaceae bacterium
GTGGTGGTAGTGATGGGTGCCGGGCTAGTGGTGCTGGTTGTCGCCGGTGGCGGGCTTGTGGTGGTAGTGATGGGTGGCGGGCTTGTGGTGGTAGTGATGGGTGGCGGGCTTGTTGTGGTGGTGGGGGAAGGACCGCCGTCATCGTCGTCATCGTCGTGGTCGGCCCAAGCGGGGGTAGCGACGACGACGATTAGGACTAGCCACAATGCGATGAAGGTACTCAACCATCTGATGCCGCTGATCGGTTCCTTTGTCATGAGTGTGCTCCGGTGCCCGCTTCTATATTCGGTTGACCGAGCATTAGTCCGGACCCGCTAATCCTCCCATTGGAGTACTCGGGGGTTGGCACGGCTGTTAACGGGAGGGTGAGGCTGAAGACGGTGTGACCATCGATGCGTTCGTATTTGAGTGTTCCGTTCATTGCCTCGGTGAGGGTTCTTGCGATGGCAAGCCCCAGCCCGACAGATCCGGTGAGGAGGGCGCGGCGACCGTCGTGGACAAACCTTTCGAACAGGTGCCCTTCGATTTCTGGGGCGACGCCGGGCCCGTTGTCGACTACCGCCACTACCAGGCCGGTGCCTCTGATCTGAGTTCCGATGGCGATTCGGGGACCGCCGTGCTTTTGAGCGTTGGAGACGAGGTTCCGGAGCACCTGGCGTAGTCGCATTCGGTCGGCAAGGACCGTGGCGGCGGTGCCAGCAAGTATGATATCTAGGCCTGCCCGTCGGAAGGGGTCGACCACCATCTCAAGCTCGCGATTGACATCTACCTCTGTCATATCGAAAGTGAGGGCTCCAGCGTCGAGACGTGCCCCCGTCAAGATGTCTTCGACCATTCGCATCAGCTCGCCCGATTCGGAGTTGATGATGGTGATGAGCTCGGTGGACTGCCTCGGGTCAAGGGCTCCGCTGCTGAGCAGTACCTCGGAGAAGCCGTAAATGGCAGTCAACGGGGTTCGGAGTTCGTGCGACATACTGGCGATGAATTCGTCTTTTGACCGGGCCAGGGTATGGGCAGCTTCTAGCTGGTATTCCATCGCCAATTTCCGTTCCCTGAGCTGGCGTCGGGCGAAGAGGAAGTAGATAGTGATCGCGGCCCCAGGGATGAGGAGTGTGACCACGATGTTGGCGATGGATGACACCCGGCCGATCGCGGTTTCGGTGTCATCGATGGTTTGCAGGATCCGGGTCTGTTCATCGGTGAGTATCTGGTCGAGACTTCGGTAGGAAGCTTCGAAGTCTTGCTGTGATTGTTGAACCGCTACGTCGATATTGCCTTGTTCGATGTCGTCCAGGACCTGTCGGGCGATGACGAGGAAATGGTCGACGGCCGTTTCCAGATCAGGGTCGACTTTGGCTGCGTCCGGGGGCCGGAGATTTTGTACGCTGCTCAGATATTCAACTGCGACCTCGGCTTCGTTGACAGCGGCTTCGAACGCAGTCTCACTGGCCACCCCTAGGTCATGGTCGACGGCGAACACCACCGCTTGGGCGTTGGCAGCTCGGGCTAATGCGGCCGACCCTAGGGCTGAGTTGACCCAATGCAGCGATCTAGCGTTTGCTGATACTGTCCGGGCGTTGGACCCGGTCGAAATCAGGGTGGCGAGGACGAGCAGCACTACAACGGAAACGGCCCCCAGGCTGAGGGCGGCCACCCGGGGCGAGTTCCAGGGTCCGAACCGCTTGCCGGTTGATGTCTTCATGTCTGCTATTTCGGCATTCCGATGTCATGATCTGAATGATCCTTTCGGCCCCGCATAAGATGACTAGCTCGGTCGGCTCTGACTGGTGGGCCGCGGGCTCAATCAGCGTCGCTATCCGTTTCCAGCGGCAGAATCCAGGAGGCGGGAGGGAGCGCCCATCGGGGCTGGCCGGTAAGGTCAACGGCAGGATCGATCAGCTGCTGTTGGAGCCGCCCGTTAAGGGAAATGGTGGTCACAGCTCGCACTTCGATGTTGGCGTGGCCCATCTCGTGCCAGCGCTCCTCTAAGTAATGGGCGAACTGAAGGATCATGTCGGGACGGCCCGCCAGGTCGTCGATTTGGCGGGTGGTCAGCCAGTCGACGGGATCGACCTCCCAGACAGTCCCATTAGCGACGTCCGAAACGATGAAATGAGCCGAACCGTCCTTAGAGCGGACCAGCATGTGCCATGAGAACCGGTGGCCCTCCTCGGTCCAGTGAACGTCGCCAGGGATGGCGAAATGCCTCAAGGGGACCAGGACCTGGGTGGCGACCCAGATTCCCAGCAGTAGCAAGACAACTGGCCGGACCGTGCTCACCTCATGGGAGGTTGGCGTGATGCGCTCGCTGGTTATTAGGTCCAACGTCAGCGCTGTCGCTCCGATGGCGACTACCAGGCCTTGTATCCACCAGACACCTTCGGCGGCGGCTACTCCGATTGGGAAGCCGATCACGGCGGCCAGGACTAATAGGTGCCTTCGCGCGCCTTGTAGTTCCTCGACCAGTCGCCTCGGCCAATCGGGAGGGAAGAATACGGTGGTGAGGAGAATCATCATCCACGGGAAGATCCCAATGTTGAACAGTTGTGCGTTGAGAAGGTGGAATGTCATCGCCAAAGCAAACGCTAAAGGCCTAGTCCGGCGGTAAAGCAGAAGCGGTACCACGGCCAGATCGAAAGCCAGCGATCCGTAGACCATGGTCCACACGACCGGTTCCTCGGTGAAGAACCGACCCACAAGGGGAAACTCGGTCCGGTTCGCCAGCCAAGTCCGGAGCGGTTCCCCCCGCAACCAGTCACCGTTGAGCTTGGCCACGCCTCCAAAAAAGTAGGGCAGGCCGACTTGAAAGCGCATCAGCCACAACACCCATGTCGGGACCGTCGCATGGGCCAGGCCCGGACGCCTTAGAACATCCAAAGACATGGCCCGGTGGGCGGGAAGCCAAATCAGTAAGAACGAGACCAGCAACACCAGGTAGAAATGGTTTAGGTAGTTGGCCTTATCAAGAAGGAAGACGTAGGCGAACAACACAAACAGCGTCGGCGCCGCCACTCGGTAGTAAAGGCCGGCCGCCACCAACAGCCCAGCCAAGCCCAACGCAAGAAAGTGCAAGTCCATACCGATGCCGGCCCAGGGGCGCACAAAGTCGAACGGCCAATAGGTGAAGAAGAAACTCGGCTCTCGGTAATAGCGGCCTATCCAACCGTTGGTGAAATAGCGCCACACCTCCCACACGATGAGCATCCCGAAAGCCATCCGAAGGAACCCGAGCCATCGGTCGTCAGTCGGAACTGGCAATCGTTGAGCTACCCATCCTGTCGAGAAGTTGGGTATGTGTCCGCCGCCGATGTCCGTTTCGGAGGATCGGACAGCAGCAGGCCATTCGGGGGTAACGACAGTTGGAGGGGGCATGAGTTCACTACTCCGACAGAAATCTGGGGTTCATGTAGAGCGAATCCAGCCGGGTGCGAGCAAGCGCTCTTACGACTCGAGGTTCGGCCGCCGAGCGGCCGGATGGTTTGGTCAAATGGAAGGAGCCCGTGACCTGACTCCCTCCCGCAACCCGGCCTGATGGTCTAATTAGACAGGGTGTTAGCGATCGTCGAGAACCCCCTTGAAACCCGACGACCGGCAATGGTTACGGCGATGATGGCGATCAGGACCACGAGCACGGCGTATCCACCATGCTGGCTCCCTCTTCTACGTTCGTCCACGCGATCGCCTTGTTCCGTAGTTTGAGCATTTTCCTCCTTTCTGTGTGGATGAGTATCGGTTCACGGTCGGCCTCCTTTATGAGGCTCCCGGCTTAGCCAGCAACCCTCCGGCCTCCGCGCCTTGGATGAGGATGCAAGCCATCCCCTTCGGGATGGTCCGGAATCCAAAGAACGCTCTTATCCGCCCGCCATGTCGGCCGATTAAAGCAACAGGCGCCAGCGCGACACGCGTCTATTCGTGAAAGGCGATCGGTCGGACATCGTGCTCACTCCCGGCCTCCTCCATCCGACCGATCGCCTCTGCTTTCAAACCGGGCACTGACCTCCTTGCCACGGGTCCGACCGAGATCAGTCAGGAAATGGACCGCAGGACCAACCGTTTCCACGTACCCAGCCCGAGTTGCAAGATCCCAGGAGAGAAGGATCTCTTTGACCGAAAACCCTGCACCGCACATCAGCCTGTAAACCCGGCCCGGGAGAATGGCCGGATCCCCCTCGTTCTCAGAAACAGTGATGAAGCCCAACAGGCAGTTGAAAGCGCTCAACTCCCCTCCAAAGCGCCGGTCCGATTGTGACCACGGAACCAGGCCGGCCGTGCCGGCACCAGACTGGCCGTAGGCAGCGTGCAACAGAGTGTCAATCAGTGTGTTCATCCGTACCGCCTCCTAGAAGTTGACCAGGAATCGGCAGAATTGACCTAAAGCCTTCTGATCAATGCAGACACGCCCTGACGTACTAGTCCAAACGAATGACCTGGCCATGGCGGCCCCACATCGGATCCTCCAATAGCGGGCGTCGATCGGCCCAGGAATCGCTGACCTACAGGTCTGAAATCGTCAGGCACCACGACCTTTCGGGCAGTGGGCGTTTGACGGGCTTGAACCGCCGACCCCGTTCCTTGTAAGCGAGGCGACTACCAGCTGAGGTAAACGCCGAGAACCCAACCTTCCGATGCTTCGAGGGCGAGGCACTGCGCTCGCTTCGGGCCATTACACCGACCAGCTGACCAAAGCGGGTCACGGCCGTCTCCGCAATCGGGCTCATAACCCGGAGGTCGCGGGTTCAAATCCCGCTCCGCTACGAACGAAAACCCCCGTTGCCACGGGGGTGTTCGGCTTTCAGGGGTTGCTGGATAAGAGGGAACCAGCCAGTCAACCGGCTTTTTCGACGGCCCTTGAAACCAGGTCAGAGATCTCGGAGAACAGGCCGTTTTCGATGAGGTCCCTGGGGAAAAGGGTTCCGCCCAGACCCACGGCGGCGGCACCTGCTGCAAGGTACCTAGGGATGTCGTCGAGGCCAATTCCCCCGGTGGCAACCAGGGGTATGCCCTCGAGAGGGGCGCGGAGAGCGGCCAAGTAGGCAGGTCCGCCCAACTCGCGTGCCGGAAAGACTTTCACCGCGGTAGCCCCGGCTTCAT
>CAZPIZ010000152.1:0-4956 GCA_964586615.1 uncultured Acidimicrobiaceae bacterium
CCCACCTGGCTGCCCGGGTGCCAAACTGGGGCGATGGCAGGTTCGGCCTCGGTGACCCTCACTCGACCTCAAACCGAGAGGTGGACCACGATCAAAGAAGACTTGGTCACCGCCGTTCTCGCCTTGTGGCTGATTGCAGGGCTTTTCGTCGACGGTTGGGCCCATCGCAATCTCGCCGAGCTCGAAACCTTCTTCACACCGTGGCACGCCATGTTCTATTCGGGGTTTGCTGCGGTGGCGGGATGGATGGTGTACCTGGTCCGCAAGCACTCGGGAGTACCGTCGGGCTATCGGTCAGGGATCATTGGAGTCGGGGTCTTTGCCCTCGGAGGCGTCGGCGACCTCTTGTGGCACACGATGTTTGGAATCGAGGTCTCCCTTGACGCCCTCCTGAGCCCCACTCATCTGGTGTTGCTGGCGGGCGTCCTTCTCATCCTCACCAGCCCGATCACGTCTTCCTGGTATCGACCGACCGCTCGTGCCACTCCTTGGGGGCAGATCCTCCCCGCTCTCCTGAGCACAACGCTGGTGGTTGCGCTGTTGCAGTTCTTCTTCATGTACGCCTCAGGATGGACCAGCGGAATCCCGGGAGTTCCGTTCGATCCGGGCGAAGATGAGCTGCTGGCGTCTTATGGCGTTCTCGAAGTGATGATCAGCACTGCAATCATGTTCGGAGGAGTGCTGGCTCTGTTGAAGCGGTATCGGCCACCACCAGGATCCTTCACCCTGCTTTTTGGCATCGTTGGAGTCCTCCTGTCGGGACTGGACGAGTTTGTCTGGCCCTGGGAGATGCTTCAGATGGTCGCAGCCGGTGTCGCTACAGACCTTCTCGTTGCCAGGGTTGATCCGGATCCCGCCACCCCCAACCGATTTCGCTTGTTCGGGCTGGTGACTCCAATCGTTGTTTGGTCGATCCGATTCATCGCGTTCGCGGTGTTTCGCCCGAGTCTTGGCTGGCCTCCCGAGATCTGGGCAGGAGCGATCGTGTTCGCCGGGCTCCTGGGCTGGGGTCTGGCGGTGTTGATGACCCTGCCACCTTCACCCGCCAGGGCATAGAGAAGAAATCGTGATCGCGGTCAGGAACGGCGGCTCGGTGGGCTCGGGGCTAGCGGCGGCGGTACTGGCCGAAATGGCTGCCGCCGCCAATGCCGATGGCTTTGTGCCCATCACGGCGGCACATATCGATGGGTGCCTCTTCCATGGCCAGGCCGGGCTCGATTTCGCAGAGCGGCTTCTGGCAGAGGGTGCGCGGGTGATGGTGCCGACCACTCTCAACGTCTCCTCGCTGGATCTGTTGCACCCATCCCTATACCGGGGAGATCCGGAAACCGGTCGTTTGGCGCGGCGTTTGATGGAGGTCTATGAAGCCATGGGGTGCCAACCAACCTGGACCTGTGCGCCCTATCAGCTTCCGCAAAGGCCAGGGCTCGGTCAGCAAATCGCATGGGCCGAGTCCAACGCCATCGTGTTCGCCAACTCGGTTCTGGGAGCAAGAACCAATCGATACGGAGACTTCCTGGATATAGCTTGCGCAGTAACCGGGGTCGCTCCTTTCTACGGGCTCCACACCGATCACGGCCGCGCCGCGACGATCGTGGTCAGGCTCGGCCAACTCGATGACCACCTCGATTCCGATTGGCTGTATCCGGTCCTTGGAAGTCTCCTAGGGCGCCTCTCCCCGACGGGAATACCAGTCATCATGGGTCTGGATGGCCGGGCCTCCGAAGACCGGCTCAAGGCGCTGGGCGCCGGCGCCGCCTCAACGGGAGCAATCGCAATGTTCCACGCGGTGGGCGTCACCCCGGAGGCCGCCACATTGAACGAGGCGACGGGGGGAGGGCAATTGCCCGAGCTCACCATAGGCATAGACGACATCTCGGCCGAAAGGATGAGGCTCTCGTCGGCTCACGGCCAACGGCCGCAGGCCGTGAGCCTCGGCGCCCCCCACTATTCGCCCGATGAACTGACCCGGTTGGGTGGGTGGTTGAGAGACCGTCGAACCGTCATGCCGCTGTTCGTCAACACCAATCGAGCGGCAGTGGAATCGGTGCCGGAGGTAGTGAAGGGACTTGTCGAGAGCGGTGTCACCGTGGTTACCGACACTTGCACGTATATCACCCCGATCATCGACCCTTCGATCAGGGTCGTGATGACCGATTCCGCCAAGTGGGCTTATTACGCACCCGGCAATCTCGGCGTGGGGGTCGTCTTTGCGTCACCGCAAGAGTGCGTCGCGACCGCGTTGGGGGACCGATGATGCCTGAGCTGAGGCTGACTGAGCTGAGATTGACCGAGCCGCTGTCATTTTGGGGTGGACTCGACCCCAAGACCGGTCGGATCATCGATGCCAGCCATCCCCAGGTCGGGGAATCGGTTACCGGCAAGCTCTTGCGAATGCCCCACAGCAGGGGCTCATCGTCGTCGCCGTCGGTGCTGGCCGAGTCCTTGCGATTGGGTACTGGTCCGGCCGCAATCGTCCTCGATCGACCTGATCCGATGGTGGTTCTGGGAGCGGTGGTTGCCCGACTGCTCTACGGAATCGAGTGCAGGGTCACGGTCGAAGCGCCGATAGATTGATTTCATGCGCGTCCTCGTCACCGGTGGCACCGGCTTTATCGGCAGCCATACCGTCGTTGCGCTGATCGAGGCCGGTCATCAGGTCGAGATCGCCGACAACCTTTCCAACTCGGCGCTTCCGGTGCTCGACGGCATCGAACAGATCACCGGTGAGCGGCCTGGCTTTCACCAAATCGACGTAGGAGACCCGGCCGCCCTCGAGCCAGTCGTCCAAGGAGCAGAGTTCGAGGCGGTGTTGCACTTTGCAGCGTTCAAAGGGGTGGGGGAGTCGGTCGCCCAACCTCTCCGCTACTACGAAAACAACGTCGCCGGAACCGGTCGTCTCCTGGAAGTGCTGTCTCGCAACGACATCAAGAACATCGTGTTCTCCTCTTCGGCCACGGTCTACGGTGACCCGGTCGAGCTTCCACTGACCGAGGACAGTCCAACCGGTAAGGGAACCAATCCCTACGGCTGGACCAAGATCATGATGGAACAGGTACTCACCGATCTGTCCGCCGCCGATCCGGAATGGTCAGTCACTCTGCTTCGCTACTTCAACCCGGTCGGGGCCCATCCATCGGCCTTGATAGGGGAGCGGCCGGCCGGGACTCCTCCCAACCTCATGCCCTATGTCACCGGGGTGGCGGCTGGGAGGTACCCCTTTATCAGAGTGTTCGGTACCGATTATCCGACCCCCGACGGCACTGCGGTAAGGGATTACGTGCATGTTGTCGATGTGGCGGAAGGGCATGTGGTTGCCCTCGAGAAGCTCAACGGCCGCCGCGGCCGCCACGTCTACAACCTCGGAACGGGTCGGGGATCCACCGTGCTCGAGGTCATTCGTACCTTTTCGCAGACGACGGGTGTCGATCTTCCCTGGGAGCCTCACCCCCGGCGTCCGGGTGACGTCGCCTCAACCTGGGCTTCGGTCGAAAAGGCTGGTCGGGAGCTTGGATGGGTGCCCCGCTTCGACCTTGCAGACATGTGCACCGATGCCTGGCGGTGGGAGCAGAAACAGTAGGTGAAAGGCCATGTTCCTCCCGGGTTCGCACTATCACCTCCCGCCTGGCGACTTCCGACTCGCCTTGGACTAAGTTGACTATCTGTGCAAGATCCGGCCGTGAAAGGTGACGGTGAACTGCTCGACGAGGTGATCGGACGGATCGCCAGCGAGATCGACCCGGTGAACCGGGCCATGGCAACCGATTTCGCTCGGGCCTATTTGAGGCGTCGACCTCCCGACGAACAACGATCCGCCGATGAGTGGTTCGCCGAAGTCCGCGGAATCTTCGAGTTCATTCGCGTCAGGACCGATCCATTCTCGGTCAGGGTCTTCAATCCCGATCCGGCCACAGACGGCTACGGGTCAGCCAGCACTGTCGTGGAAGTCAACATCGAGGATGGTCCCTTCCTCCTCGATTCCCTTACCAACGAGATCCAGGCGCACGGGCTCGAGGTCGTGCGAGTCAACCACCCCGTCATCGGCGCAGACCGGGATCTGGCCGGACGCCTCGTTTCGATCGGGCATGCCCGCCACGCCCGGAACAAGGAATCGGTCGAGCACTACGAACTCGACCGCAAGCTCTTTCCGGCCGACCTGCCCGGTTTGGAGCGGGCCATTCGTAACGTCCTTTCGGACATAAGGGCGGTAGTCCGGGACTTCCATCCGATGATGGACCGCATCAAGCGGATGGTCGAGTTGGTGCGACGCGCCACCGGCTTCTACCCAGAGGTCGACCTCGGTGAAGCGATCGCTTTTCTTCAATGGCTGCGTGACGAGAACTTCGTCTTTCTGGGCTACCGCGAATACTCGGTGAGGGACGCCGGAGGAGAGGCGAGTGTGCAGACCGAGCCAGGCACCGGCCTCGGCATCCTCTCGGACGAGGCCAGGTCGGCGATGTCTGAGGCGGTCCCCCTGTCCAGCCTGCGGCCAGAGCTCGCTGCTCGCTATCAGGAGGGCGACCTGCTCGTCCTGACCAAGACGAACCGGTTGTCGACGGTGCATCGCCGGGTTCGGCTCGACTACATCGGCGTCAGGATCATCGGGGCCTCGGGAGCCACGATGGGTGAGTCGCGGTTGGTTGGCCTCTTCACCTCGAAAGCCTTCATGGAACCCGCCTCCCACGTCCCGATTCTGAGGCGCAAGCTGGCCGACATCGTCGCCACCGAGGATTTGATCGAAGGTTCCCACGACCACAAAGCCGTGATCCAGATCTTCGAGGGGTACTCCAAGCACGACCTCTTCACTGCGCCGACGGCCGAGCTGCAACGAGAAATCATGGGTCTGCTGGCGCTCCAGGAGACCCATCAGGTCCGGCTCTTCCTGCGGCGCGACATCATGGAGCGGAGCGTGTCGATCATGGTGGCTCTTCCCCGCGATCGATTCAATGCCGATCT
>CAZPIZ010000153.1:0-4939 GCA_964586615.1 uncultured Acidimicrobiaceae bacterium
GCCGGCACCGAACCGCCGAACACCCGGTCATAACGATCGCCGTGGATGGTCACGTTTCGCAGAGGGATCTGATCTCGTTCGTAGCCAACCCAAACCGCCGTCGAGTACTGGGGCACAAACCCGACAAACCAGGCATCACGATACTCCTGGTGGGTCCCGGTCTTGCCCCCCTGAGGCCTTCCGATGTTGGCCCGCTCGGCCGTTCCCTGGGCGGTGGGAACCACTGTTAGCGGGCGCCGGACCGCGGCGGCAATGGCCGGGAGGATCACCTGTTCATGCTCGACCTGATGCTCATAGAGAACCTCGCCGTTTTCGTCGAGAATCCGGTCGATCACATGTGGTTCTGCCCAAACTCCGTTGGTCGCAAAGGATGAGAAGGCCGATGCCATCTCGAGAGTGGACACCGCCCCGGTTCCAAGCACGATCGAAGGGACTGCGGGTAGCGGAGAAGTGATTCCCATGCGGTGGGCGACCTCCACGATCTTCTCGGGCCCGACTCTTAGAGAGAGCTGGGCGTAGACCGTGTTGATCGATGACGAAGTGGCTTGCTCAAGAGTGACACGGCCGGCCGACGACCCGGCGTTCGAGACCGTCCAGTTGTTGCTGCCGTCGTCAGAGCAGATCGACGGGCAGGTGAGGATCATTGGGCTGGCGCCGCTAAAGGTATTGCCAAGCGTCAGGCCGTTCTCCAGGGCGGCTACCAGGCCAAAAGGCTTGAAGGCTGATCCAGGGTTGCGGCGTCCTTGCACCGCCAGATCGAATTGTTCCCGCTCGTATGGCAATCCCGAGGCCATGACGACGACCTCGCCGGTGTTGTTGTCGACCATGGTCAATGCACCGGTTGGTGCGCATGAGTTCGCTTCTGCGTAGGTCGTCAACTGCTCGACGGGCGTGGTCGGAAAGATCCTCGTGCAAAGGTTGAGGTTTTCGTCGTAGGGATAAAACGGCAGCCATCGGAGGAGCAGTTCGTTGGCGGCCTGCTGAAGCCCCAGGTCGATGGTGGTCTGGATGATGAGCCCGCCGCCACCTGTGCAGGAGGTGTCGTCGGCCGGACATCCGAAGACCGAGACGGTCCGCTCTTCACGGGTGGTGCCGAGGAAGTCGAACTCCCGGTTGGTCGGATCAAGCAGCTGGCGCAGTACTTCGGCGTTGATGTGTTCTGCCTGTCGGGGGCGCTCGAGATGCTCGATCACCCCGAGCGGGCGGGCTTTGGCTCGTTCGGCCTGGGCGGCGGTGATCCAATCCTCTTCCAGCATGGTGTCGATCACGTCGTTGCGGCGACCGAGGACGTTGTCCGGGCGCCGGCGAGGATCGTAGAAGGTGGGGTTGCGAACGAGGACGGCGATCGTCGCCGCTTCATCCAGCGTCAGCTGGTCCATGTGCTTGTCGTAGAACTCTTGGGCGGCGGTGTTGACACCGTAGGCGCCGGATCCGAAGTAGACCGAGTTCATGTAGAACTCGAGGATCTCATCCTTGTCGTAAAGGCGCTCGAGTTCGGCCGCAATGAAGGCTTCCTTGATCTTGCGCTCGATCGTGACCTCGTCCCCGACGAAGACGTTCTTCACGATCTGCTGGGTGATGGTCGAGCCACCACGGCTGCTGCCGCTGCGGAAGTTATCGAGCGCGGCGGAGGCGATGGCCGGGAAGGAGACTCCGTGGTGTAGGTAGAACCCCTTGTCCTCGGCGGCCAGCATTGCCATCTTCACGAGCTCCGGAACTTGCTCGATGGGGACGGGCTCGGAGTTGCGTCCGTCGTGGAGCTCGGCCAGCAGTTCGCCGTTCTTGGCGTAGACCCTTGAAACCCGCGACAGGTCGGGCAGCGAAAGTGTCAGCCCCGCCAACTCAGGGACATATTCGGCTCTGACCTTGTCGATGGTGCCGTAGGCCGAATTGGCTCCCAGGAACGTGAAAAGGCCCACCCAGGTGCTGCCCAGGAGAGCAATGGAGAGGAGACCGGCCAGGGCGGGGAACCAGCGTCCGCGCCGTTCCCGAGCCTCCATTTGGTGGATCAGAGATCGATTTGCCATAAGGGGACCCGAGTGAGGTGCCTCGGTAGCATGGAGGTTAACCCCGACCAGCCGGTATTACGTGCGCACCTCGAGCGGTATCGAAATCAAAACGGTCTACGACACCCCGGCCGATCCGGATCGAATCGGCCAGCCGGGGGAGTATCCGTTCACACGCGGTCCCAATCCCACGATGTACCGGGGAAGGCCGTGGACGATGCGTCAATACGCCGGTTTCGGGAGTGCCGAAGCTACCAACGCACGCTTTCGGAGCCTCCTCGAGGCGGGCCAAACCGGACTCTCGGTGGCCTTTGACCTTCCGACCCAAATGGGCCTCGATAGCGACGATGCACTGTCCATCGGTGAGGTAGGCAAGGTCGGGGTGGCGATCGACACCATCGATGACATGCGCCGCCTCCTCGATCGGATTCCGATGGACGAAGTCTCGACCTCGATGACCATCAACGCCACCGCCGCCATCTTGCTCTTGCTTTATCAACTGGTGGCCGAAGAACGGGGCGTGCCGGTCGACCGGATCCGGGGAACCGTTCAGAACGACATCCTCAAGGAGTACGCGGCCCGGGGCACCTACATCTATCCACCGCAACCGTCGATGCGGCTTGTGACCGACCTTTTCGCATACGCCGCAGCCGAATTACCGGCGTTCAACACGATTTCGATATCGGGCTACCACATCCGCGAAGCAGGATCCACGGCAGCGCAGGAGATCGCGTTCACCATCGCCAATGGCCTCTCATATGTCCGGGCCGCAGTCGAGGCTGGTTTGGACATCGACGTATTCGCCCCCCGCCTGTCCTTCTTCTGGAACAGCCACAACCACTTTTTCGAAGAGATTGCCAAGTTCAGGGCCGCTCGTCGCTTGTGGGCAGACCTGATGAGGAACCAGCTCGGCGCTAGCGATGCCCGGTCATGGGCGATGCGATTCCACACCCAGACGGCGGGGTCGACCCTGACCGCCCAGCAACCGGATAACAATGTGGTTCGGACCACGGTCCAGGCCATGGCCGCGGTGCTTGGTGGCACCCAGTCCTTGCACACCAACGCCTTCGACGAAGCCCTTGGTCTGCCGACCGAAGCCTCGGCCCGTCTCGCCCTGAGAACCCAACAGATCCTCGCGTACGAATCGGGCATGACCGACACGGTCGATCCGCTAGCCGGCTCGTACTTCGTCGAAGCCCTCACCGATGAAGTCGAGTTGGCTGCTCGGTCCCTGCTCGATGCCATCGAGAAACGCGGGGGTTCTGTCGCGGCGATAGAGAGTGGTTGGATGCAGTCTCAAATCGAAGAGGCCGCCTATCTGGAGGCCAGACGCCAGGAATCAGGGGAGTCGGTGGTCATCGGGGTGAACAAGTTCGCGGTGGACGGCATAACCCCGGTGCCGGCGATGGTGGTCGACGCCGACCTGGAAGCGGATCAGATCAGGCGACTGTCAGAGTGGAAGCAGGACCGCGATCAAGGTTTGGTCCAGGCTGCCCTCGAGGAAGTCACCAAGGCGGCCAACGCGAATGACAATCTCCTCTATCCGATGAAGGGTGCGCTCGTCGCCGGGGCCACCGTTGGTGAGGTTTCGGGCGCCCTGCGCCGTGTGTTCGGGACCCACCGGCCGTGACGACCCCCGGGACTCCTCGTCGATTCCTGATAATCGGGGCCGGTCCGGCCGGGACTGCGGCGGCGACGACGGCTGCCGCCCTCGGAGCCAGCGTGACTCTCGTCGAGCGCCAGGTAGTGGGTGGGGCAGCCCACCTCTGGGATTGCATACCGTCCAAGACGATGACCGCCACCGCGGTCCGCATCGACTCGATGAGAAACGCCGCCAAGCTCGGTGTGGTTTCCGCTCCTGGCCAGGTTGACCCCAAGCAACTGACTGCACGGATCGAATCGATTTCGGGAGACATCAACCGGCGCTGGGTATCACTTCTTCGTTCCCAGGGTGTGGAGATCATCGAGGGGAGTGGCAAGCTGGTCGGCCCCAACGAGGCCATCGTCGAGACCGAAGGCGGCAGCCGACGGGTGGGGTTTGATCTCGGCCTGATATCGACGGGGTCGGCCCCGCGAGTCCCGCCCTGGGCGAAGATCGACGGAGAACGGGTCTTGACCACCCGCGATGCCTATGGCCTTCCCGAGGTGCCCAAACACATGGTGGTGATCGGCTCGGGGGTCACCGGGGTCGAGTTTGTCCATATCTTTGAAAGCCTCGGCTCCGACGTCACTCTGGTGGTCAGTCGCCAGCAGATCCTTCCACACCGTGATCCGGAAGTGGCCGCGGTCCTCGAGGAGAACTTTCTCGAGCGTGGCGTGAAGCTCCTGATCGGTGCCCGGGCGGTGGGGATCGAACGAACCGATTCAGGTGTGATGGTCCAATGCGACGACGGGCGAAAGGTCTCCGGAAGCCACGCCCTCCTGGCGATCGGTTCGGTCCCCCTCACTACCGATCTCGGCCTCGAGGAAATCGGGATCACAACCCACGACGGCTTCGTGCAGGTCGACGAGTTTCAGAGGACCAGCCTCCCCCACATCTATGGGGCCGGAGACTGCACTGGTCAGATGCTGCTGTCCTCGGTCGGTGCGATGCAGGGTCGAAAGATCGCTCGCCACGCCATGGGCATTCCGGTCGTGCCGATCGATTATTCGAAGGTATCGCAGGCCGTCTTCACCGAGCCCGAGATTGCGTCGGTGGGTTTGGAGGATTCAGAAACCGCCGGCCAGGGTCGAAAGGTCCGTACGACCAAAGTCCCCTTTGCGGCCAATGCCAGGGCCGTCCTCCAGGGCAACCCCCGGGGGTTCGTCAAGGTGATCTCGGATCCTGCCACAGGGGTGGTGCTGGGAGGAACGATCGTCGGCCATCGAGCTTCGGAACTCATCGGCATCCTGGCGCTTGCCGTGCAAGCCCGGCTCCCGGTCCAAACCCTGGT
>CAZPIZ010000154.1:0-4936 GCA_964586615.1 uncultured Acidimicrobiaceae bacterium
TGGAGAAGAAGAGGCCGACTGAATGTGCTCGGTATCCGTTGACACACGCGCATCCGATAGCCGGTATCCCGCTGAAGGTGGAGAACAACGGGTGTATAATCGCCCCTCACCCCCTTTCCCAGAGGTTTGAGCATGTACGCCATCATTCGCGCCGGCGGTAAGCAGGCCAAAGTCAAGGCCGGCGACGTAATTGAGATCGAGCGCGTCAAAGACGCCGCCGACTCGTTGACTTTCACCCCGCTCCTGGTGGTGGGGGAAGACGGTTCGACCGTCACCGACCGGGATGCCTTGAGTGGTGCCAAGGTCGTGGCGGAAGTTCTGGGCGAAACCAAGGGTGACAAGATCGACATTTTCAAGTACAAGAACAAGACCGGGTATCGCCGGCACATGGGGCACCGGCAGACCTACACCCAGATCAGGGTGAAGTCGATCGATCTCCCTAAGACCAAGGCCCAATCAACCAAGACGCAGTCGACCAAGCAACCCAAGGAGGACTGACGATGTCCAAGACCAAGGCCGGCGGCTCCTCCAAGAACGGCCGGGACTCCCATTCACAGCGGCTCGGGCCGAAGGTGTTCGACGGTCAGGCCGTCAGCGCCGGCGCGATCCTGGTCCGTCAGCGCGGCACCAGAATCCACCCGGGTAACAACGTCGGTCGCGGTAACGACGACACTCTCTTCGCTATGTCCGCAGGCACTGTCAAGTACGGCACCCGTAACAACCGCCGCCAGGTCAGCATCTCTCCCGGCTGAGGCCTGTCTCTGACAGGGTCTCCTGATCGGGGAGGAGTTCGTGTGTTCGTCGATCGGGTAAAGGTGCATCTCCGAGCCGGGAACGGCGGGGCGGGAGTTGTCGCCTACTTACGGACCAAGGGGAGACCCAAGGGCAAGCCTCAGGGTGGCAATGGCGGCACCGGCGGTGACATCATCGTCGAGGCCGACGCCAGCGTTGGAACTCTCCTCCGTTATCAGCGCCAACCACATCACCGGGCCACTGACGGCACCCACGGCGAGGGGGATCTCAGACATGGGCGCGGGGGCGAGGATCTGGTGCTTCCGGTCCCGCTCGGGACGATGGTCCTCGACGACAAAGCGGTGGTTCTCGCCGATCTCGTCGAGTCCGGTCATCGTCTGGTGGCGGTTCGGGGGGGTCGGGGCGGGAGAGGTAACGCAGCCTTTGTCTCGCCGAAGCTACGGGCCCCGGCGATCGCCGAGCAAGGGGAGTACGGACCAGAAGGCTGGTTCACCCTCGAATTGAAATTGGCGGCCGATGCCGCCCTCATCGGTTTTCCCAACGCCGGGAAATCAACCCTGATCTCAACTGTCTCTGCTGCCAAGCCTAAGGTGGCGGACTATCCGTTCACGACGCTCGAGCCCCATCTTGGGGTGGTTTCGGTCGATGAGCGCGAGTTCGTGCTTGCCGACATCCCGGGTCTGATCGAAGGCGCCGCCGAAGGCAAAGGACTCGGACTCGAATTCCTTCGTCATGTCGAACGGGCCCGGGTGCTCGTGATCCTCCTCGATCCATCCCCGCTGCAAAGTCATCCGGTGGACGAGCAACTCCGCATACTTCTCGGCGAGATGGAGCGTTACCTGCCTGAGTTGGTCGAACGCCCTCGTCTGCTGGTTGTGTCCAAGGCTGATCTGGCGGAGGCTTCCGAAGCGGCCCGCAAGGTACCAGGGGCGATGATGATCTCGGCCGCCACGCGGGCCGGGCTCGACACGTTCATCCATGCCACGGCCGATCTGGTCGACCAGGCGCTCAAGGCGTCACCGGACCGGCCCGGGTTCGTTCTTCATCGCCCGGTTGTTGTCGATCTTGAGGTAAGTCGGGAAGGCGACGTGTGGGTGGTGGAGGGTCAGGCGGCCCGGCGGGCCGTCGCTTTCGCCGACCTCACCGTGCCCGAAGCCGCCCGGATGGCCTCACAGCGTCTGGCGAGGGTGGGAGTTGATCGGGCCCTGCTCGCGGCGGGAGCCGAGCCCGGTGATGACGTCCGGATCGGGGACCTTGTCTTCGAGTTCCAGCTTCCCGACGAACCCGAATGAGGCGCCCGATTGCCCCGGGGCTCCGGCTGGTAGTGAAGGTGGGATCGTCGAGTCTCACCTCTGACAACGGCGGCATCAATCCCGGCGCCATCGAACACATCGCCGAACTGGTGGCCGGGGCGATCGGAGCTGGCTATCCCACCGTTCTCGTCACCTCGGGGGCCGTGGCTAGTGGGCTGCCGGCCCTGGGAATGACCAGACGCCCCCAAGACCTGACCGGTCTCCAGGTGGCGGCCGCCGTCGGCCAGAGCCGCCTGATGGAGAGATATACGGCCTGCTTCGACAAACACAATTTGGTGGCGGGCCAGGTGCTTCTGACCAAGGATGTCTTGAGCAACCGCGACCAGTACCTGAATGCTCGAAATGCTCTTGATCGAATGTTGAATGCCGGGATCGTGCCGGTAGTGAACGAGAACGACACGGTGGTGGTTGAGGACCTGAGGCTCGGAGGCAATGACATTCTGGCCGCTGCCGTTTCCCACCTCGTCGGTGCAGGCCTGCTTCTGATACTTTCCGATACCGAAGGTCTCTTCTCGACAGACCCCCGTCTTGGCGATGCGGAGCTGCTGGGGGCCGTTCGGCACACAGACGAGGTACTGGACAAGCTCACCGGTGTCGGTCCGTTCGGTTCGGGCGGGGTGGCCACCAAAGTGGCCGCGGCTCGGATGGCGGCTTGGTCGGGTGTACCTACGGTTGTGGCTTCTGCGGTTGCCGACCACGTCATCGATCGGGTCGTAGCCGGTGAGGACATCGGCACCTGGGTCGACCCCCGGCCAGAGCGGCTTCCCGCTCGCAAACTCTGGATTGCCTTCGGTCTGCCATCGTCGGGAGCGCTGATGATCGATGACGGGGCAGTCACCGCGCTGGTCGAGGGGGCCAGATCGCTGCTGCCGGTGGGGGTGGTCGATGTGAAGGGTTCGTTCCCCGAGGGGGCGGCGGTTGAGGTGCTCGACCCGGGCGGGCAGCTGGTCGCCAAGGGTCTGGTCCAGATGGGTTCGGACGAACTCAGCGGGCTCACCGGAAAGCGAAGCCAACTCGAGGCCATCCATCGAGACGACCTCGTTGTCCTGCGGTGACCTCTTCCCATATCGTGCTCCTGGGTCCGATGGCTGCCGGCAAGACCACCCTTGGTCTGGCTCTGGCCCGGGCGCTCGGCACCGATTTCATCGACTCTGACCAAGCCATTCTCGGACTGACTGGAATGACCGGCGCCGAAATTGCTTCTGGTGGCGGGGTATCCGAACTTCACCGCCTCGAACGAAAGGTGATCTCGGATGCGCTGTCCCTTGACGCTCGTTCGGTGATCGCGGCCGCGGCCAGTGTGGTCGACGATGAAGCGATGCGAGTCGAGCTTCGTCGGCACCTGTGCCTGTGGGTCGATGCCGATCCTTCGACTCTGTCGACCCGCCGATCCTCCGGTGCACACCGCCGTGCCCTAAACGATGATCAGGCCCAACAGCTCAACCGGGCGCGTCGCCGGAGCGCGGCCGAGATAACCATCGGCGAGGTCGACACAACTGCATCTTCGGTGGAACAATGCGCCGCCTTGGCCATCAATATCCTTTCCGATCACGCCCATTTCGAGGGCCACTGATGGCAAATCCCTTGGTTCCTGGCCCTTCGGTCCTTGGCCCGTTAGAACTCGATCCTTTCGTTCTGGGAGTCAACTACTGGCCCCGGCGCAAGGCGATGTACTGGTGGTCCGACTTCGACCGGGTCGAGGTCGAAGACGAATTCGACTTGATCGCTTCGTTGGGCCTGAATGTTGTCCGCTTGTTCCTTCTGTGGGATGACTGGCAGCCCGACCCGGGGTACGTTGAACCCGCCAGGCTCGATGATTTCGCGGCGGTGTGTGAGACCGCCGCAGATCGAGGGCTTGGCCTGGACGTGACGTTCTTCACCGGTCACATGAGCGGACCGAATTGGTCACCGCGCTGGCTGCTGGATGCCGCCGCTCCACCGCCCTCTCCGCACCTTCGTCAGACAATCAGTGGCGGAAAGATTGTGGCCGGTTCCTACCGGAACATGTTTCACGATCCCGAGGCCCTGGCCGCCTCCGAACTCCTGGTGAGCACCGTGGTCGACGGGTTCAAAGATCATCCGGCGATCTGGATGTGGAACCTCGGCAACGAGCCCGATCTGTTCGCCTACCCGAACTCCTCTGACGCAGGCCGCAATTGGGTTAGAAATCTGGCAGCGACGATCCGAGACCTCGATCCGGTCCATCCGGTGACCTGCGGCCTTCATGTAGCCAGCCTTCTGAGCAACAACGGGTTCCGGGTCGATCAAGTGTTTGCCGAGACCGACGTTGCAGTGATGCACGGTTATCCGATGTACGTCGATTGGTCACGTGACGAGCTCGACACCGATTTCATGCCGTTCCTGTGTGCGTTGGTTGCGGCTCTGACCGGCAAGCCTTGCCTGGCCGAGGAGTGGGGTGGGTGCACCAATCCTGATGGGGACGAATCGACGGTATGGGAATGGACCAGCTATGGCAGCCTTTCCCGCAGCCAGTTCATGGCAGGGGAATCGGCTCTGTCGGATCATGTCGAGGCCGTGCTCCCCAAGCTGGTCGAGGTTGGCGCCACCGGAGCGTTGTTGTGGTGTTTCGCCGACTACGCCGAGACCCTCTGGGATCTGCCGCCGTGCGATCCGAACGGCGCCAAACACGAGCGGCATTTCGGTCTGGTTCGACCAGATGGAACTGTCAAACCGCACGCCGAGGCCATCAGGCAGTTCGCTTTGACGCGCCCCGTCGTGGCGGCGCCGGAGCGGACGGTCGAGCTCGATATATCAGCCGACGAGTACTACTCGGATCCGGCCGCTCATGCCCGCAGGCTCTACCAGGCATACCTTCAACGTTTTGGATAGTGCGTGGTGCTTTGTCCCCT
>CAZPIZ010000155.1:0-2740 GCA_964586615.1 uncultured Acidimicrobiaceae bacterium
TGTTCCTGGCCCTGATCGTAGGTGGATTGGTCATGCTCGTCACCGAACGCAGCCTCCGCCGCCGGGGGATGGTCGATTCGGTCCTCAAGGTCGTGTTCTGGACGGCCGCCGCAATGGGTATCACCGCAGTTCTCATCTCGGTCGTGCTGGTCGGTGTGGCGGGAGACACCCCCATCAACTACCTCACGGGCGCGCTCGGCTACGACCTCCCCCTTATCGACAAGGTGGCCAAACCTGCCTACCTCCTCTCCCACTTCCTCGCCCTGTCCAACTGGCACCAGGATCCCGGATATGGAGCCGCGTGGGGGGTCCTGTGGTCGACCCTCGCCCTGGTGGCGTCGGCAAAAGGGTTGGGCTCGAGGAGACCCTGGCTTGATGGAGTGGTGCTTGGTGGTTTGTGGCTGGCGGTGGTGATGGCGTTCTCGCGGACCGGATGGCTGGGTCTGGCCATCTCGATGGTCGCGGTGGGTTGGACCCTGGTCCGGCGGCGGGTAGTGACAGCGGGAGGTCTTGCCAGGAAGCTCTCGACAGCGTTGCTGACGACCATCGTCCTTCTGATCGGGTTGTTCTCTATCGACGTCGCCGACGTCGGCGGTGACCTCGATGTCCAGTTCGCATTCCGCTTTCAGCAAGGTTGGGACCTTCTAGCCGATCTAACCGGGTTGTTCGAAAGCTCCGAGGCCTTCGAGGACATATTCGATGAATCGGAACAGCGGGCAGACGTGTGGCCCGAGTACTGGGAGATGTTCCAGTCCGATCCGATCACCGGGGTTGGCCTCGGGGTTGGCTGGGAAACCAACTCGGTTGGGCAGGAACCCCACAATCTATTGCTCGAACTTGGAGCCGAAACCGGGCTTGTCGGGATAGCCGCCTTCATCTTCCTGATGGTTGTGATTGTTTCGAGCGGGGCCGGTCTGGTGGGGGGAGTGGCGCTGATGGCCGCCTTTCTTCCATCGATGACACAGACCGTTCTCTTCGAGCCGGCCTGGTGGTTTGCGGCGGGGCTGTTCCTGGGGGGAAAGGTTGGGTTAGGGGGGAAACCACCCCTAGAGTTGACCAGGCTGGGAGCCGGAGAAATCCACTCAGCTAACCAATAAAACAGCCTGTTCGCTCGCGCCCGACCACACCTGATCGTGCCTCTAGCGAGTCGAATCGGGGAGGTGCCCATGCGTCTTCGCAACAACCTGCTGACCGTCGTCTTGGTTCTCACCTTGCTTCCAATGGTCCCAGCCGTTGCCCAGACCACCGATCCGACGTTCACGATCACCGGCTCGGGTTGGGGACACATGGTGGGGATGTCGCAGTACGGCGCCCGGGCCATGGCCGAAGCAGGAAACACGGCCAGCCAGATCACCAGTTACTACTACGCCGGTACCACCGTCCAAAGCCTGGCTTCGGTGATCCCGGCCGGGAACTTCATGGTCAGCGACCCCGACCCGTTGTGGATCGGGTTCCTTCAGAACCGCACATCCTTCAACTTCAGGGTCGACGGTCTTGGCAACGCCGGCCTCTGCAAGGCCAACGACGGCGAGGGCATCTGCCCCACCCAATTCGCCCAGCCCGGCGAGGTGTGGGAATTCCGGGCTTTGGGTGGCGGTAACTGTCAATTCTTCCGGGCCACCCTCCCGGTCGGGAACCCGGGCACATGCCAGGCCTCGATCACGTGGGACTTCGCCGCCGGCACCAAGATCTTCGCCGCCGACAACGGTCGTACCTACGCCCGGGGAGCAATCCGAATCAGACCTGCCGGCGCGGGCTTCCATGTCGTTCTCGAGATTGGAATCGAGGAGTACATCTACGGACTGGGAGAAATGCCATCGGATTGGCATCCCCAGGCCCTCCAGGCCCAGGCGATCGCCGCCCGGACTTACGGGGTCCGCCAAGCGATCCGCTACGGCCCGGCCGAGAACTTCGACGCCACCAGACAGTCTCAATGCTGGTGCCATCTGTACAGCTCCGTCGTAGACCAGGCTTATGTAGGTTGGTCAAAGGAAGCGGATCAGTTCGGTGCCAACTGGGTCGGGGCAGTACAGGCAACCGCCGGCCAGGTTGTCACCCATCCGCAGGCACCCGAGTACACGGTCATCATCGGTTACTACGCAAGCTCGACCGGTGGCTACACCGACAGCAACGTCGAGGGCCTCGGGCACACAACACCATTGCCTTACCTCGTGCCTACGCCCGATCCCTGGTCGATCGCTCCTGCCGCTCAGAACCCGTTCGCCAGTTGGACCAGGACCTTCACCGGTTCCGAGATTGCTGCCGCGGTCGGGATGACAACCGTGACCGGCGTCGAGATAACCGGCCGAAACCTGTCAGGCACGGTGAGCCAGGTAACGATTGCTGGCACTCTCAACGGCCAGGACACGGTGATAACGACCGGCGGCCGCAGCTTCCGGTCCGCCCTGGCGATGCGCTCGACCATGTACAACGTCTCCGGAGGCTCGGGGGTGGGGACCGCGGTCTGCGACGGGACCCCGCCCGCGGCCGGGTTCACTGATGTCGCATCTTCCAATCCCCATTTCAACGACATCAACTGCATTGCTGCTCTCGAGATCACGTCGGGAACCGCCCCCGGCGTTTATTCGCCGGCGGGCAGCGTCACCAGGTGGCAGATGGCGATCTTTCTGGCAAGGACCGCCGCGGCATTGGGGGTCGTCATGCCTCCGGGAGCCAACCAGGGCTTTGCAGACCTGGGTGGGCTATCGGTCGAGGCGGCTACGGCCATCAACCAGATCCG
>CAZPIZ010000155.1:2840-4905 GCA_964586615.1 uncultured Acidimicrobiaceae bacterium
GAGCAGCTGATCCTGATTTGAGCAGGGGGGATCTCGATGAGGCGGAAACCCGCTGAAGCCGTTGGCGGGCAATGCCGATGGATGGCAGGATGGCTACAGACCACCTACCCGGAAGCCGGGAATCATCCGTGAGTGTCCTGCCCAACGAATCGGAACTCGACGCGCCCCGGGGGTTGCGGGCGCCCGGCACTGCCCGAATGATCGTCGGCAGCCTGGTCGGCGCCGTTCTTGCCTACCTTTTCCAGGTCTATGGAACCCGGGCCCTCGGGCCCCACGCTTTTGCTCCGATCGCCCTGTTGTGGACGTCGTATTTCATCGTCGCCACCGTGATCCTGGTTCCCCTCGAGCAGTTCGTGACCAGGGAGGCGAGCCGCGGTCGCCAGGTTCTGCGAGACGATCGGATGACCATTGTCCTCGTCATCGGGGGAGCGGCTCTGCTCCTGGGTGGATTCGCCTACCTGACCAACGATGTTTTCTTTGCCGGCAAGCCGATCTTCGTCTTGCAGGCGGTCGCCGTCACCGTCACCTACGGCATCATGCAAGTCGGTAAGGGTCTTCTCGCCGGTCATCGTCGCTTTGCCCAGTACGGTGTCATGCTGGCCTTGGAAGGCGTGATCCGCCTGGCGGCAGCGGTTGGCTTCCACGCTCTCTCGGCGTCGGCCCCCGCCCTGGCGTGGGCCATGGCTGCGGCTCCTCTTTGTGTGCTCCTGGTGAGACCGTTCCGCTACGACAAAGAGACCGTATCTGGCGTTGAACCGACCAAGGCCTCGGGGTTTCTCTCCAGCTATGTCCTCGGCAGCGCGGCATCTCAGGTCCTGTTGGGCGGCGCTCCCATCGGGGTTGGAGCTCTTGGTGGCAACGAGGCCCTACGCAGCGTCGTCTTCACTACGTTCCTGCTCTACCGCGCTCCTTTGACGCTTATTTACAACCTTCAGGGCCGGCTTCTGTCGCTTCTTGTTCGGATGGACGGAAAGACCAATCTTCGCCAGGGGCTCTTGAGGTTGGTCGGATTCGGCCTGCTTCTCGTCGGGCTGGCCGGTGTGGTGGGGTGGCTGGTCGGCCCGGCTGTGGTGGAGCTTCTGTTTGGGGCCGAATTCCGCCCCGTTGCCACCGTCGCCGCCCTGGCCGCGGCCGGCGTCATTGCCGGCTCCGTCACTCAGCTGATGGGGCAGGCCCTGGTCGCTGACGGATCGACCGGTCAACTCGCCAGTGCCTGGGTCGGCGGCCTCGTCGCCGGCCTGGTCATCATGTTCGTCGTTGACGGTGCTCCCGACCTCCGGGTCGCCGTTGGCTTTGCGGTCGGCGAACTGGTTGCCCTGGCTCTGGCCTGCTGGAGGACTCTTCGCAAGTAGCAGCGGAGGCTGCCACCGCTCGTGGGCGTATCGAATCGATGGCATCAGCCGTCTGATCAAACCACCGGGCACGGGTGGGATCAGATCACCGATCTGAAGACCTCCGTCAGATACATGGACCAGCCCCACCTCCATCAGAGCCTGGAGATAGATCGGCCGGGGAATACGGTTTCCCTTGCGTCCCGCTTCGGCGATCCGCAGCAGCTCGGCGACGGCCGGAGCGCCTAGGACCGCCGTCCAGAAGCGCCGTACGTAGAGGTCGTGGGCGGGATATCCGGGACCCGAAGCCATGGTCGACACACATACGAATGGTCTGGTTCGGGCAGTCGGTCGGAGCGCCCCGCCGGTCGACAGTGCGGCATGCGATGCGTTGGGAGGACGAACATCGGGTCTTCCGGTCGGGGCGCCCCTCATACGTAGGGGTATATCGAGGATCGTTAACTAGCGTCAAGGGACGTGATCGGGGAATGTTTCGCGATCTACGTTGTCCGTCAGGAGTAATCCGTACCCAGTCCACTTCCGAGGAAAGCCAGCGCCTGGTCGAGCATCGTCGGCATATCGCCCTGACCACCTGACCGAAGCCACCTACCGAACACCACTCGAAAGGCTGTGACGATCATCGCCGCGGCCAACTCCGGCCGAAGGTCGTTGGTCTCATCGAGATTCATGCGTGCTCCGATAGCTTTGGCAAATTCCTCGACCCATTCCTGTTC
>CAZPIZ010000156.1:0-4893 GCA_964586615.1 uncultured Acidimicrobiaceae bacterium
GGAGGCGATGACAAATGCGAGAGGTTCACAAACAAGGGGCTCTCAACCGGCTCAAGACGGTGCGGGGTCATCTCGATGCGGTGATCGGCATGGTCGACGCCGAGCGTTACTGCCCGGATGTCATGAAACAGGTGTCGGCTTTGCAGTCGTCGCTTGAGAAGGTCAATCGCATCCTGTTACAGAATCATCTTGAGACCTGTGTACCTGAGGCGGTGGCCGGCGGACGGGCAGAAGAGATCGTTGAGGAACTGATGGAGGCACTCCGTTATACGTCCGCCGTGACGGGGCCGTCGTTCGTCGCAAACCTACCCGAGGAGGTAAAAGCAGTATGACCAACCAAACGCTCGTCGTCCCCGATATTCACTGTGAAAATTGCGCCTCGTCGATTGAGCGGGCCGTCGGCGCCATCGAGGGCGTCGAGAAGGTGAAGGTGCAAATCGAGGAGCACACTGTCGACGTGACCTATGACGACGCCTCCGTCGAACTTGATGCGATCGTGACCGCGATCGAGGGGCAGGGCTACGAGGTTGCCTCCTGAAGTGACCGAAACGTTGGACAAGATCGAAGCCGACACCGCTCGATTCGAAGTTGCGGGAATGAGTTGTGCCTCGTGTGCCCTTCGCATCGAGCGCACCCTTTCCAAGCAGGAAGGGGTCGTGGAGGCTTCGGTGAACTTTGCCGGCGCCGAGGCCAGGGTGGTATTCCACCCCAAACAGGTGGAACCAGCTGCCCTGGAGGCCGCCGTTCGCAAGATCGGCTACGAGATCACCGAGGTTGCACCGGAAGAAGAACGTACGTCCGCCACGGAGCGGTTCGCCGAGGAGGCCCGGGTCCAGCGACGGAACGTCATCGGGGCTGCCCTTCTCACTCTCCCGGTGGCGGTGCTGGCGATGGGTGGCATCGACACGTCATGGAGCCGCGCTCTCCAATGGTTGTTGGCTACCCCTGTCCTGTTCGTGTTCGGCTGGCAATTCCACCGGACCGCTGTGCTGCGGGCCCGATCGTTCGACGCCAGCATGGACACCCTGGTGTCACTGGGGACGGTGGCCGCCTATCTCTTCTCCGTGTGGTCTTTCTTCCGCGGTGATCAGCTCTATTTCGAGACGGCGTCGATCATCATCACCTTCATCCTCCTCGGCCGCTTCTTCGAGGCAGTTGCCAAGGGACGAGCATCGAGCGCTATAGCCCGTTTGCTGGAACTCGGGGCCAAGGAGGCACGGGTACTGCGAAACAGTACCGAGGAAATGATCCCGATCGAGCAGGTTCGCCTTGGTCACCTGCTGGTGGTGAAACCGGGTGAGAAGATCCCGGTGGACGGCGAGATCACTGAAGGGCGATCGTCGGTCGACGAGAGCATGCTCACAGGCGAGTCGCTCCCGGTCGACCATGTTCCCGGCGATACGGTGTTTGGGGCCACGATCAACCAGGAGGGCCGGCTGGTGGTGCGAGCCACCCGGGTGGGGGAGGAAACCGCCCTCGCCCAGATCGTGCGAATGGTGGAGGAGGCGCAGGCCTCGAAGGCCCCGGTTCAGCGCCTGGCCGACCGGGTGGCACGGGTGTTCGTGCCGGTCGTCATCGCCATTGCCCTCGTTACCTTCACGGTATGGATGCTGATCGGGTCGGAATTGCCGGCCGCCTTTACCGCCGCGGTGGCGGTGCTGATAATCGCCTGTCCCTGCGCGCTAGGTCTCGCCACTCCCATCGGAATCATGGTGGGGAGCGGCCGCGGTGCCGAGATCGGTGTGTTCTTCAAACGGGCCGAGACCTTCGAGAAATCTCGCAGGGTCGACGTGGTGGTCTTCGACAAGACCGGCACCCTCACCGAGGGATTGATGTCCCTCTCCGATGTGGTTACCGATGAGGATGAGGCCCGCTTCCTCTACCTGACAGCCTCGGTGGAAGCGGCTGGCTCGCACCCGATCGGCAAGGCGGTGGCCTGGGGCGCCGAGGAGCGGGACATCGAGCTGGGTGCCGTCAACGATTTCGAGAACTTTGCAGGAATGGGTGTCCGAGGCACGGTTGACGGCGTGGAGGTGTTGGTGGGCAAGCCCAAGCTCGCTGCCGACGCGGGATTGATCATCCCCAAGCGATACGCAGAAGCGATGGAGCGCATGGAGAGCGAGGCGAAGACAACCTTCCTGGCTGGGTGGGATGGGGAGGTTCGCGGGGTGATATCGGTGGCGGACTCGCTGAAACAGTCGGCCGGTTCCGCCGTGGCCGAATTGAAGAAGATCGGCGTCGAGGTAGTGATGTTGACCGGCGATAACCGACGCACCGCCGAGGCCATCGCCGCCGAGGCGGGAATCGACCGAGTCGTGGCCGAGGTGTTGCCCCAGGACAAGGTTCTGGAGGTTCAACGCCTCCAGGCCGAGGGTCTTGTTGTGGCGTTCGTCGGTGACGGCGTCAACGACGCCCCTGCCCTCACCCAGGCCGACCTGGGCGTCGCTATCGGGACCGGCACCGACGTGGCGATCGAAGCCGGCGACGTGGTCCTGATGTCCGGCGACCCGGCGCTGGTGGTAAGGGCGATGCAGCTTGCCCGTCGCACCTTCCGCACCATCATCGAAAACCTGTTCTGGGCCTTCTTCTACAACGTCGCCGCCATCCCCCTGGCCGCTCTTGGTCTCTTGAATCCGATGATTGCTGCTGGAGCGATGGCCTTTTCCAGCGTATCGGTCGTCGCTAATAGTCTCCGTCTGCGGCGGTTCAACGCCTGACGATGGCCGCGGTGGCGCGGCCGACTATGAGGTTGTCCGCCTCAACGGTCTATGAGTTCAATGTCGAGTTAGCCGCTAGGCATCGGATAACGGGCCGAGGTGCTGGGCGATCAACTCTTCCAAATGTTCCTGGTCGAGTTGTCCTGCCCAGGTGGCGGCGATGACGCCGTCGGCGGTGATGAACCAGGTGGTCGGCAACCCCAGGACGGGATATCGCTCCAGGATCTTGCCGTCGGCGTCGATTCCAAGCGGATAGGCGACGCCGATCTCGGCTGCGAAGCTACGAGCCTCAGCCTCGGTGTCCCGAACCGCTACCCCGACGAAGAGGACCTCGGGTCGGCGACGGGCGACGGTGTCGAAGGCGGGCATCTCTTCCCGGCACGGCACACACCAAGACGCCCAGAAGTTCAGTACAACTGGCCGTCCATCATCGGAAAGGTGACGGGAGAGCCTGAAATCGGTGCCGTCGAAGAGGGTGAGGGTGAAATCGGGAGCCGGTCCTCCCCGCGTACCTACCAGTCCCGGGGAACCGTCGGCGGAACCGTCGGTGGCGATCAGCCAGAAGACAAGGGGAGCGGCGAGGATGAGCAGGGCGGACCAGTGGAGTAACCAGCGGCTGCGGCCGACGTCGGTGGGGATCGGGTCGGGTGGTGGTGATGGGTGCATCTACGACTGCCAATAGTATGTTGGTTGGATGGATGCATTGCTGCTTCCTTTTTTAGCGGTGGCAGCCGGGGTGATCTCGTTCACCTCACCGTGCTGTTTGCCGCTGATCCCTTCTTACCTTTCCTATGTGACGGCGCTGCCGGTCTCTGAGTTGGGCACCCGGGAGGCGCGGGCTGTGACGTTGCGGACTTCACTGTTGTTCGTGGCCGGGTTCACGGTTGTGTTTACGGCTTTGGGGGCGTCGTTTGCCTTCGTGGGGTCGTTGTTGCTCGCCAATATCCCGCTGATCGTGCGGGTGGCGGGGTTTGGGATAATCCTGATGGGGCTGGGCATGATTGGGGTGATCCGAATGCCGTGGCTCTATTCCGAGTGGCGCCCACTGGAGTCAAAGCCCCGCCGTGGTGCCAGGGGGGCGTTCCCGCTAGGGATGGCCTTCGCCTTCGGGTGGGTGCCCTGCATCGGGCCGATCCTCGCCGCCATCCTCACCACCGCCGCCTCTACCCAGACCGCAGCTTGGGGGGCGGTCCTGCTCGCCCTCTACTCGCTAGGTCTGGGCATTCCCTTTGTCGCCCTCGGGCTGGGGTTCCAGCGATTGCGGGGCTCGGTCGATTGGCTCAGACGCCACGCTCACCAAGTCGAACAGGTGGGCGGAGCCGTACTGGTGGGGGTGGGGGTCTTGTTTGTCACCGGGGCCTGGCGGACGTTCTTTATCCCGCTGCAACGTGTCTTCTCCCAACTGGGCTGGCCGCCGATCTAAGACCCGGTCCGACATGGAGGAAACCAGGAGATGATGAGTCCAATGATCGGATGCGGGGCCGGCCTGCTGCTCTGGCTGGTGTTCCTCGCGATCTTGGTGGTGGGCCTGGTTGTATTGGTGCGGGCGCTCGCCGATCGCTCGGACAAACCGGGAAACTCGGCGCTGCGGATCCTCGAGGAGCGATTCGCCCGGGGTGAGATCGACCGGGACGAGTTCGAAGACCGCCGAGGAACCTTGCGGCCGTGAAGGCAACGGTTTGGATCGGCCTGGTTGTGGTGCTGGCTTCAACCGCTGCCGCCTGCGGCGGGGGAGTGCAGACGGGGATGCCGTCGGGTGATCATCTCCACAGCCTGGCGGTAACTGCCGACGGAGGCCTTTTGTTGGGGCTACACGGTGGCCTCTTCCGCAGTGGCGACGGGACCACCTGGGATTTGGTCGGCCTAGAAGGCCAGGATGCAATGGTGATCGCCTCGGCGGCCACACCGCTGTTCGTCGCTGGCCACGACGTGTTGGCACGCAGCGACGACGGCGGGGAGACGTTCCAGCAGCTTCGTCCTCCCGACCTGCCCGGGCTGGATATCCATGCCTTCGCCCAAGCCCCGGCCGACGGCCGCACCCTGTACGCGTTGGTGGTCGGGTTTGGCCTGTTTGCCAGCGCCGACGCGGGGGAGACCTGGGAGCAGCGGGCCCGGCCAGAAGATCTCCCACCCGATGTGTTCGGGCTGGGAGTTGCCGGTTCGGGCACTGGAACAG
>CAZPIZ010000157.1:0-2313 GCA_964586615.1 uncultured Acidimicrobiaceae bacterium
GGATCCCATCGCCTCGGTGGTTTATCTGTCAACTCATATTGACATTTCCCCTTTTGTCAACGTAGGATGACAAGCATGGATTTCAAAGCAACGGCAATCGAGGCCAGCAGCGAGGACCCGGCAGTGGGACTGCGGGCGGTGGTCGCGCTGCGGCGCCTATCCGACCGTCTCGAGGGTGCCCAGGTAACGGCTGCCCGGAGAGCCGGATGGACTTGGCAACAGATCGGGGACGCTCTCGGGATCACCCGTCAGGCGGTCCACAAGAAGTACGGCCAGACACGAGAAAGCAGGTAGGCCATGTTCGAACGACTTACAAAGGGTGCCGTGCTGGCTGTCCATCAGGCCGTGTACACCGCGCAGGATCGCGGGGACACCGCCATCGGAACCGAGCACCTGCTCGCGGGCGTGGCCGCTTCTCACTCCCCGGTCGCCAAGCTGCTGGATCGCTTGGGGGCGGGGCCAGACCGATTGCGCACCGCCATCTCTGATCTCGATGCCACGGCCCTGACGTCAGTCGGGATCGATCCCGACCTCGTCCGGATAGGTCCTGCCAACAACGAATGGCGACGAAAAAACCGCCACCTTCCGTTCACAAGCGCCGCCAAACAGACACTCCAATATGCCTTGCGCGAAGCAATCGGCCTCAAACACCGCCATGTGGGAGCCGAGCACATACTGCTTGCTCTGATCTCAACCCCAGCAGATGGCCCGGCCAGGAAGATCCTGGCCGGTCTTGGGTTAGACGCGGAGACCCTGCGACGCGAGGTCTTGACGAACCTGAACTGATCAAGCGCCGTGAGCCGGTGGGATCACTCCCAAACGACCGGCCTGGAAGTCGTCGTACGCTTTGATCAATTCATCCCGGGTGTTCATGACGAATGGTCCGGACCACGCCACGGGCTCACGGATGGGCTTGCCCCCGAGGATGAGCACATCGAGCTCGGGGCTGCGGCTCTCCTGGACCGGGTCCGAAGCAATCGTGATCTGATCGCCCGCCCCGAACACCACCAATTGACCCATCCCGGCCGATCGGCGCTGTACTCCGAATGCTCCCCTGCCGTTCAACACGTAAACCAATGCGTTGAAGTCGGGCCGCCATGGCAAACGGAGCTGTGCTCCGGGGCTCAGGGTGGCGTGGACCATCGTGATGGGAGTGTGAGTCGATCCCGGACCCTTATGGTCTCCGACCTCACCGGCGATCACCCGGACAAGTGCCCCACCGTCGGCGGAACGGAGCAGGACGACCTCGCCGGCCCGGAGGTCCTGATAGCGGGGCGCAAGGAACTTGTCCTTGGAGGGAAGGTTGACCCAGAGTTGGAAGCCATGGAACAGTCCGCCCGACATGACCAGAGCCTCTGGCGGCTTCTCGATGTGAAGCAGACCCGAACCCGCGGTCATCCATTGGGTGTCGCCGTTTGTGATCAGTCCCCCACCACCCTGGGAGTCCTGATGCTCGAAAGTCCCATCGATCATGTAGGTGACGGTCTCGAATCCACGGTGAGGATGCCAGGGAGTCCCCTTGGGTTCTCCCGGGGCATACTCGACCTCCCCCATCTGGTCGAGATGCACGAACGGATCGAGTTGTTCGAGGGGAACGCCGACGAACGCTCGCCGAACCGGAAAGCCCTCGCCTTCAAAGCCGCTCGGAGCGGTCGTGACCGACTTGACCGAGCGTTCGTTTTCTCCCGTAGTGGGAACGACAGTCGGAAGTGAAAGGACATCGGAAACGGTTACTGCTGGCACCTGGGTCTCTTTTCCTCGTTTGACATTGTAACAGTAGTTGCACGTGCAACATTCCATCTATGATGTCGACATGAACACGCGGCCAACCCGGGAAGGGCTGGCGGCCTGGCGGGCCTTTCTCGAGGCCCATCACGCCGTTACTACGGTCCTTGCCGAAGAACTCGACGAGATCGGTCTGCCGATCGGCTTCTATGACGTTCTGGTCCAATTGACCGAAGCCGAATTCGCCGGTCTCCGGATGGCCGACCTGGCCCGCCGGGTCCTCCTCTCCAAGAGCGGCCTCACCCGCCTTGTTGACCGGATGGCTCGGGAGGGACTGGTTGAACGCCGGCCCTCCCCCGAGGATGGACGCGGCTACTACGTGATAGCCACGCCCGTCGGAAGGACGGCGCTGCGTAAGGCCAGTCCCGACCATCTCCGTGGCGTCGCCAAGCATTTCACGTCTTTGCTCACTGATGACGAACTGGCGATGATCACCAACGCCATGACCCGGGTGGCGGAGTCGGCCGGAACCGAACCTGCCGACGAGCAGCATCAGCCTCAGATGCGCTGACCGAGAACTACGGTGGC
>CAZPIZ010000157.1:2413-4863 GCA_964586615.1 uncultured Acidimicrobiaceae bacterium
GGCCGCCACCAATTCGGGATTGTCGACCGCGTCGGCCGTCAATGAGCAGGCTCGACCGCGGCCTCGGGGCTTCAGCTCTGTCAACTACCTGGGGGCAGCGAGAGCAGCAACTCGTCGGCGAGGGCACGGGTGGTGGCTCGAGCGCGCAACCGGTCACGCAGATACCGCCCGAGGGTCGCATCGAAATGGCGGGCAACGACGAATGCGTCGCCCATCGGTGATCCGATCAACGAGTCGAGATCCAGGTCGGACTCGATGTCGGGCGCCTCGGTCGACAAGTCGATCAGGAACCCGGCCAGCTCCCGGATGGACTCCGATTCCTTGCCCGCAACCCAGAGCCCGGCTGCTTGTTCCCTGACCTGGTCCCATCGTGGTCCAAACCCGACCGCTTTGACATAGCGGGCGAGCAGGCCCAGACCTCGCCTCAACTCGGAGATCAGGCTGCGGTCGATATCGCCCTTCGACGCCACCTCACGGACGAGCCCGTCCCAGATCGCCTCGATTCCGACCGGTGGACCAAACGGCGGATCGGAGGCAGCCGCCCAAATGACAGGATCCTGCACCCCGTCGGCCACGAGGGCTCGCGCGAGGTCATCGACCAGGACCGCGATGTCCTCCTCCTCCACCCTGTCGATCTGGTTGAGGACGAACCGGAACCGCTCCTGATGCATCGCCAGAGGTGCCAGGTGTTCTGCATGCAACACCCGGTCCCGGTACTTCTCCGGATCGACGACCCAGACCACGAGGTCGATGATCGGAAGTAACCCCGCCACCAGACTCCGGTGTCGACCCTCCACCGAATCGACATCGGGCAGATCGACAATCGCCACCGGTGGATCGAGATCGTGATGGACGATGTCGGTAATACCGAATCTCTCGAATAGACCTTCGAGCCTGGAAGCCACCGAGGCCGGGACCCAGGCGAGGGCTTCTGAAGTCGTCGGTCTGATCGCTCCCGACGGTGATACCTCTTCGTTGGCCAACGCGTTCAACAGGCTCGACTTGCCCGACCCGGTTCCTCCTGCCAAACCGACCAACAAGACCGTCCCTGCATAGGCCCGGCGTTCCCGTTGATCCCGGGCGATCCGGGCGAGGGCGGCCAGCACGTCATCGGGTAGATGTTGAGCGGCCGCCGCCACCACCCGGTCGTACTGGTCCAGCCAGCCGGGAGCGTCAGACACTTCGCCAGTCAAGGTCGGCGATGACCTCTGCCCCGGTGTGGAGTCGTTCGAGGACGCCTTCCGGAGGAGCTTGCAACTTGTCGAGGAATCGCTGGCAATCCTCGTCGAGAATCCGCCGAACCCATTCCTGACCAGTCCCGGTGTGACCTTCAGGTTGGCGGGAGAGCTCCGTAACGGTGGTCCGCGACGCTCTCCGCATGTCCGGGGCCAACTCAAATCCCTCGCCCTCCAGGGCGACGACTGCCACCGATACGGCCGCGTCTACGGCATCGACCATTCGGGCCGCCACCGGTTCGGCTTCGTGGCGTCGGCGGGCCCGCCGCCACCTCTTCGTGGCTTCAGCTCCAGGCTTGGTCAAAGCCTCGATGGACTCACGGCCGGTCTCGTATGCCGCCTTCACCTCCTTGGCCGCCCGCGCTGCTCTCGCCGACTGCTCCTCGACCCGTTCAATGAGCCTCCCCAGATCAGCGGCCAGCTGGTCGGTCGCCGTCTCCAGCGCCCCGAGCCGATGGGTCCGGGTTTGACCGACCCACTCCCGCAGCACCCCTGCCAGCCGCTGAACGGACTGCTGGCTCAGGCGCCCGCGAGCCGGGTCGATTTTCTGCTCGCTGATGGTGAGCACCTGGACGGATCCCATCCCCTCGGCCCGGAGCCGCGCGGTCAGGTCGTTGCGGGCGCCGCTTGCTCTGGTCTGGAGTCGGTTGACGACGACAACCATGGGTTTGCCGGTCACCGATCGGAGCACTTCCCAGGGTGAAGCATCGCCGTATCGGGAGGAGGTGGTAACAAACACCACGGCATCGGAGGCGGCGATGGCTTCGATCGCCCGGAGACGGTGCTCGGCGACGTTGGAATCGAGATCCGGGGTGTCGATGAGCGCAACACTCTCCGCCAGGGGATGATCGCCGACCACAACCGGACCGGGCCACCAACCGTTGGCGTGAGCGGCGCTGGTCCAGATCACCGATTCATTGGTTGTTGGCCGGAGAACGCCTGGTTTGGTGACCGGCGCACCAGCCAAAGAGTTGACGAGGGTCGATTTTCCGGCACCGGTTGATCCCACCAAGGCGACCACAAACGGTGGGGGCGGATCCAGGAGCCGTGGGAGGAGGAATCGGCGAATTGTCCGGATGATCGGAGCAACGGAAGTGATGGGCGCGATCGGCTCGCCACTTCCAAGCCGCGCCACGGCCTCGGCCAGATCGGTCAACTGATTGCTAAGTCGGATCCTACGGCGGCTCACAGACCCTGACGGTAATCAACCCCCCA
>CAZPIZ010000158.1:0-4838 GCA_964586615.1 uncultured Acidimicrobiaceae bacterium
ACGATGGTTAGGGCCCGCGCACCCTTTTCGGCCGCCACCCCGTACAGGCCGGCGGCCTCCATCTCCACGGCGAGCACATTCATGCCTTCAAGAACGTCCCAGACCCCCGGAAACGGGTTGTAGAAGAGGTCGGCCGAGTGGACATTTCCCACTGCGACCGTGACGCCCAACTTTCCGGCGGCATCGACAGCGGTTCGAGCCAGGTTGAAATCGGCGATGGCGGCAAAATCCCAGCCGTGGTATCTGGCCCGGTTCACAGCGGAATCGGTACAGGCTCCGGTCGCCACGATCACGTCTCGCAGCTTGACGCGGGTCGAGACGCCTCCACACGAACCCACCCGAACCAGGCGCTTGACGCCGTAATCGGTGATCAACTCGGAGGCGTAGATCGAGGCCGAAGGAATCCCCATACCGGTCCCCATCGCCGACACGGGCATTCCCTTGTAGGTACCCGTGTAGCCAAGCATGTTGCGGACGGCGCTGACCTGTCTCGCTCCGTCGAGGAACCGTTCGGCGATGTGCTTGGCCCGGAGGGGATCACCCGGCAGGAGAATCGCCTCGGCGAACTCACCTGGCTCGGCAGAGATGTGGGGTGTCGGCAAGCTTCCTCCTGTTCGGACCGTGTTTGCCAGACGGTAGATGGCCTCGGCGGGAGATGGCAGTGGCAAGGCCGGCCCCCGAAGTGGCCGCTGGCTAGTCCCTTGTGCGGTCTACCGCTTGCCCTTGCTGGAATGGGCCGATCGGCCTAGTGTTGGGGGCGTTCAAGGAGGTCGGGGAAAGATGGCCCTATTCGACGGCCAGCTATACAAGGGCGAGGATGCGCCTCCGGAGCGGGCGCACATTCAGATAGAGGATGGCCGCTGCCGTCTGTTCACCGATCGGCGCAGACTCGGTTCATGGGACATGAACGAGATCCAGGCAGAACGAGTGGGTGTGCTCAGGTTCCATGTGAGCGCGGGCGAGTTCATGTTCGCCTTCCAGCCCAACGACCCCAGCGGCTTCTCGGACGCCATCGGGGCCACGGTTGACCTTCGCTCCGCCAAGAGCCGATTCGGACTGGCCGATCGGGTCCGCGCCGCCACCGGCCGAAGCTGACCGGCCGCGCATCCGCAAGACAGAGTCACTCAACCGACATAATCTTTCTGTCTGACAGAATCAGACGATGAGATCCTGGCGCGGTGTGAAGACGCTTGCCGCAGTTGGTATCGGTACCTTGGCCGCAGAGGCGGCCTATGCGGTTCTCCGGAAGGTTCCCCTCCAGGAGGAGTTCGATCCGAGCGGAAGCCTTGGACCTGTCGACGGTCGACCACTTCTGATGGTGGTTCTGGGCGACTCCTCGTGCACGGGACCGGGGGTCCGGGGTCCATCCGAAATCTGGTGCCGATTGATTGCCACACGTATCGCCGATAGGGGCCACCGCGTGACTATCCGGTCCTTCGCGGCGGGGGGAGCCACCAGTTCCGGCGCGCTGAAAACCCAGGTGCCCGTGGCCGAGAAGCTGAACGCCGACCTGACTTTCATCGCGGTCGGCACCAACGATGTGATCCATCAGGTGTCTCTTTCCACGCTCGAAAGGAACCTGGACGAAACGGTCAGACGGATGACGCGGGTCAGCAACCTGGTGGTCGTGGCCGGTATCGGTGATCTGGGGACGGTGCCGAGGCTGTTGCCGCCCCTTCGACAACTGGCTTCGCGGCGGGGACGGCGAGCCGATGCCGTTCAGGCCAGGGTCGCCGAGCGCTACGGCGCAATCAAGGCCGACCTCTGGGGTGCCGCCGCACACGCCTTCCGAAACGATCCCTCGATCTTTTCGGCCGACTTGTTTCATCCGGCGGCGCCCGGACACCGGGTCTGGGCCGACGCAGCCTGGCAAGCCCTCGAACCCCATCTGGCCGGTTGATGGACGAAATCGGTGCCAGTCTCCTCGACCGGGTCCGGGTGGCCACCCTGGCAACGGTCTCCGTTGACGGCCGCCCCCACCTGGTGCCGGTGGTGTTCGCTCGCGATGACGGCGACCTTGTCACGGCCGTCGACGGCAAGCCCAAGAAGCGAAGATCCCTTTCCCGCATCGAGAACATCGGCCGGGACCCAAGGGTGACGCTGCTCGCCCACCATTACGAAGAAGACTGGTCGAGGCTGTGGTGGGTGCGGATCGATGGGCGGGCGTCGATCGAGGATCGGGGAGTGGACTTTGAGCGGGCACTGATCGCTCTTCGAGCCCGCTACCCCCAGTACGGGTCTGTCGATCTGACCGGACCTGTCATTAGAATCGGGATCGAGCACACAACCGCCTGGAAAGCCACCGCCAGCTAGCCGGCCGCGTCAGTTGGCCAGGTCTGTTGATTGGCAGCCCTTGCGGCAATCTTCATCAGCGTTCTCACCCAAACGCCTCCCGAAACGCGGTTTCGGTTGCCACCGCGTCCATCCAAACGTCATGGTCGGTCATGGGAAGTTTGTCGACCATCCGACGGTCGACGGTGACCCCGATCAGATAAGGGCGGGGATGGAACGACGAAAGCAACCTGTCGTAATAGCCCTTGCCGTGACCCAATCGCCCCCCGTTGCGGGCAAACAGAAGGCCGGGAACCAGCACCACCTCGATGCCGTGCGGGTCGATCGTGGCGGTGTCGGCCCGTGGCTGCATGTAGCCGAAAGGATGGCGCTCCAAGGGCTCCTCTAGGGCATGAATTGTCAAGGGCCCCGTCTCTGGAGTTCTGGTGGCGGCCAGCAAAAGTCCTGGAACCTCGCCGAGAGCACCGAGGTCGACCTCTCCCGGCATGGCCAGGAACGTAAGGGCAACCCGCCAATCCTGACGACGCAGTACTTCGCGTATGGTCGTAGTGATCCGGGCCGATTCTTCGGGGGTGGCCGGAGCTAGAGAAGCGGCATGGGTGCGCCACTTCTCCTTCTCGGCGGCGGCTTCGGTCACCCATTCACCCTAGGACCGGATCGCTAAGGTCGAAAACCAATGAGGCTGTTGCTGACACCCATCCGCACGGTCCTCACTCTTTCCCTGGGGGTGATCTCCACACTGATTGCCGCCCCGGCAGTCATCGTCATAGCTCGAATCAATCCGACCAGCCCCAACATCGAGCGGATCGCCCAGGTGTGGAGCCGGATCTGGCTGGCGGCAGCCGGATGCAGGCTGGAGATACGAGGCTCCGAGCACGTCGTTCGCAACCGTTCCCACATCGTTGTCGCCAATCATCTCTCGGTCCTGGACGTCATGGTGTGCTTCCTTGCGGTCCCGTTGCCGATCCGCTTTCTCGCCAAGAAGGAGCTGTTCTCAGTCCCGGTCCTGGCCCCGGCGATGAGGGCAATCGGAATTGTCGAGGTCGACCGCACTGCCCGTTCAGCCATCCACGAACAGGTGAACCGCCAGGCGCGGGACCTGGTCGCCTCGGGTCGATCGTTGATCATCTTTCCGGAAGGGACCCGGAGCCGTGACGGCGAGCTCCGTCCCTTCAAAAAGGGGGCTTTCGCCATGGCGGTGGCGGGAGGGATCCCGGTTCTTCCCCTGACTATCGTCGGCACCTACCGGGCCTGGCCCCCCGGTCAGTTTTTCGTATACGGCGGGCGCAAGGTCACGGCTGTGATCGATCCTCCGATCGAAACCGGCGGGATGAATAAGGAAGACATCACCCGCCTCACCGAACAGACATGGGACATCATCGAAAGGCGCTATGTGGAACTTGGCGGCAAGGGCGCCTAGCTGAGCTCTAGTCGTACACCCCTGCCAGGAACGACTTTCCTTTGCTGACCACCACCAGGAAGGCGCCGGCCGAAGTGACCAACTGGTACCGGTCGGCATTGGGTTCCCCTTTCCACCAGCGTCCGGTCAACCGCCAGGGACCGGCCCAGTTCAACACCGGCTCCCAGCGCGACCCCAGACGAACCCGGGTCGGGATTCCCTCGTCCCATTCGATGTCGAAGGGAACCGGGTCGGGAGGAACTAGTGCCGGGCTCGGCCCCGGAGTCGCACCTGGCCAGGGAGCTGTCGCGTCCCGTTCGGCCACACCGGGTTCCTCTCCAAATCGATACCAGAGCACTTGCTCGGCTGGCATCCTCCCGCCCTGAGGAGTGGCCTGAAGGACCCCCTCGGGGCCGACCAGCGCCTGGGCTCTAGCCAGGGCCCGCTCCACGTCCGGCCGACCCGGGTCATAACCCTGCCATCCCAATGTTCCATCAGACCCGGCCACGGCTTCGAGCAGAGCCAGTTGACGACCATCACCAGAAAGATCGAAGGGATCGAGACGGAGTCGTGCCAGGCCACCCGGCACTCCTCCCTGCTCGACCCATGCCCGCAGCTGCCACCAGACCCGTTCGGTCAGGGTCGACTCAAGGAATGGGTCGGCCGAGCGCCAGGTCCGGGACCGCTCTTTCCCGTTGGCAGCCTCGGCTGTGATCTCGACCCGATGCGGTGCCACCCCCTCTCTGTGAAGACCCAGCATCAAACGAACCGACAACGCCCGGGCGGAGAAGGCGACCTGATCGAGGGTCTCGAGCGGGTCGTCAAAGAAGGCCTCTACCGCCAGATGGGGTGGTATCGAGCGGGCCTGTGGTGCCTGGTCCTCCCCGCTCGCCAGACGGTGGGCATGAAGGCCCAAGTGACCGAAACGTGAGGCCACTGCCTCCCTGGGCAAGCCTGCCAGCTCCCCAAGAGTGGAAACACCCAACCAGCGAAAGGTCCCGATCAGCTCATCCTTTTCCAGGGTGGATATGTCGAGGGTTGAAAGAAAGGCGGCCGTGTCCTCTACGATCCTGGGGCCTTGATCCGCCGTAATCGCCGCCCAGCGGGCAGCGAACGGCCCATCGGCAAGTCCGATACGAACACCGCC
>CAZPIZ010000159.1:0-2767 GCA_964586615.1 uncultured Acidimicrobiaceae bacterium
GGGTCCAACGTGCCCAGTTTGCCGACGGGTGTCTCCAGGGCCCAAGAGAACGGGCCGTTGGAGACATAGGAGGGACAGGGATCGGCCGAGCACGGCTCCATGGTCAACGCCTCGACCAGAGCCCCGCCATCGTCGAAGAAGGCGATGTCGAGGGGGATCAGTGTGTTCTTCATCCAGAATCCGACGATCGCCTCCTGCGGAAACACGAACAGCATCCCATCGAGATCGCCGAGGTCATCGACTCCCATGAGCCCCTGAGCCCGCTCTCCGGGGTCGTCGGCCAGGGCCACCACCAATCCCTCATGGCCGACTTGGATCGTCATCGTCTCCCATCCCACGAGGTCGCCTTTCTCGACCTCGGGTTCGATCGTCGTCGTAGTCGGTCCGGTGGTGATGCTCGACGGCGGCGGCACAACGGTGGCCTCCCCGGTTATGGAACAGGCCACCATCACCAGCAAGCCAAGGGCTCTCAGTGGGATCGGGATTCCTTCAGAAGGATGTCGGCGACCTCGCCATCCAGGTGGTAGGTCTCCGAGTCGTTGGGAAACTCTCCCGATTCAACGGCGGCTCTGTAGGCAGCGATCCCCTTGACGGCTTCTCCGTGAAGATCAGCAAAGCGGCGGACGAACTTGGGCTGGCTTCCGTAGGTCAGGCCCAGCACGTCGTGAAAGACCAGCACCTGGCCGTCGGTTCCTGCTCCGGCTCCGATTCCAATCGTCGGAATCGACAACTCCTTGGTGATGATGTCGGCTACCAGATCCGGTACTCCCTCGAGTACCAGGGCGAAGATGCCCGCCTCCTCCAGCGCGTGTGCATCTGCGATTAGATCCCGCGCCTCTTCGACCATCTTTCCCTGTACCCGGTAACCGCCCATGGCATGGACCGATTGCGGGGTCAAACCGATGTGGCCCATGACCGGTATCTCGGTTTCCACCAGGGCATTGACCATCGGGACCCGCTTACGGCCGCCCTCGAGTTTGACTGCTTCGGTTCCCCCCTCCCGAACCAGATGGCCGGCGTTTCGTATCGTGTCCTCGACCGAAACGTGATAGCTCAACCACGGAAGGTCTGCGATGACGAGCGCTCTGGGCTTTGCGCGAGCGACCGCGGCGGTGTGAAGCACCATCGTGTCGATATCGATCTCGAGGGTGGTTTCATGGCCATGGACGACGTTCGCTACAGAATCACCCACAAGGATCATGTCGACCCCGGCTTCGTCGGCGATCCGGGCCGATGGGTAGTCGTAGGCAGTGACCATCGTCAGCTTGGGACCGCCCTTGCTGTCGCGGATCTGGGGGACCGTGACCTTGGGGCGCTTGTCCGGGTGGGCAGCACTCGAGGACATAATGTCGCTCCTCTCTCCCCTCCATCAGGTAGGGGGAACACAAGCGGTGAACTGTTGGGCTGATAAGCCTCGGCCGCCCAACATCGCAGGTCGCCCGTGCTCGGAAGAATCCTAACCCGCACCACCGGATGTGTCCGAGGCCGCTTCGAAGCCGCCCCTGCGATCGCAATCGGACTCCGCCCGGGGCCAGCGTTCGGTACGACTGTCACCTTCCCGATGGATGTAGAGGTAGTCGTCGAGGGTGTCATCCTCGAAGTAGATCTCCCGCTCCCCCAGGGTCAGGCCACGGCCGACCACTCCTTCGGGGACCTGTTCGAGGATGGCGAAGGTGAGGACCTCGCCGTCATCGCTTGTGAGTTGGCCGAGGATGCCGTCGTCGTCCTGGGCATACATCCGCCCAAAGAATGACAGAAAGACCACGTCCTCGTGCCCGCACTCCTCGAAACCCTGATACTGGAGGACCTGGCTGGCCTCCAGCGGCTGGCCACTCTCGTCCAGCCACGGACCGATCTGGTTGATGCTGCAGGCGGTGAGCAAGATCAGCGCAAGGCCAATCAAGAGCCGACGCATCATTGCTTATGTGACCCTGGCCTTGGCCGTGCGCTCTCTTACGAAGGCGATGTCGGCGATATGGTCTTCGACCCCTCCTGGCGTTTCCACCACCACCGGCGCTCGCGCCTGCTCGACCACAGTCGCAAGCAGCTCGAGAGGCATCCGGCCATGTCCCAGGTTGGCGTGTCGGTCCCTCCGAGAATCGAAAGTGTCCCGAGAGTCGTTGCAGTGGATCAGGTCGATCCTTCCAGTTGCAGCCAGGACCCTGCCGACGAGCTCCTCACCGGGCTCTCCTCCCGCCCATGCGTGACACGTGTCGAGGACAAAACCGGGTCCGAGATCGCCGATCTCCTTCCAGAGGTTTGCGATCGACTCCACCCGGCGCGCCACCGCATTGTCACCACCGGCCGTGTTCTCGATCAGCACCGGAACCGTGGTGTCCAGTTTCTGGAGGGCCTTGCGCCAACGGGGATAGGCATCGGAGAGCTGACCTTGCCCGGTCAGATGTCCGCCGTGCACGACCACTGCCACCGCCCCAATCTCGGTGGCTGCATCACACGTTTCCTGAAGAATGCGCCGGGAGGGAATGCGGATTCGGGATGCTTCGGCCGCGACATTGATCAGATAGGGAGCATGCACATAGATGGGGATTGGTGAGGCCGCAAGCGCCCCGGCGTCGGGGCGGGGCGGGGGCTTGTGCCAAGACTGGGGGTCGGAGAGAAAGATCTGGACGAGGTCGGCGCCTCGAGCCAGTGCTTCGGCGAGGGGCCGGCGGGGATCAACGTGGGCCCCGACCGCCACCGTGGACGGCGTCACGTTATCTCCTCCATCTCACCCTGCCACGACGAGGGGTTGTAGCCATGCCCCCCT
>CAZPIZ010000159.1:2867-4807 GCA_964586615.1 uncultured Acidimicrobiaceae bacterium
GGTTTGAAGGGTCGCCACGGCAATCTCGGCCGCCGCCTGCGCCACGACCAGGGCAGGTCGTTCCCAGTCTGCAGCCATCACGGCCAGGGTGTCGGGCTCGATCCAGCGGGCTCCCCACGGGTTGTCGGGGAGGCGCGCTGGGTTGGACACCTTGACCCACATCACGGGAACCACCGATCCATCGTCGTCGAGATCCTCGGCGCCGATGTCGTCAACCTCTCCCCACGGGATCGTCACCAGACGTGACAGGGGATGACCGAGGTGGAGATGAAGTCCCCTCGCATCGGCCAGCAAGACAGGGGCCGAGATCAAGAGTTCACGCAACCCGAAAAGGACGAAGATGAGACCGAGGACGAGCAATACCACCGCCCAGATCACGTCGCGGGGCTCGATCAACTGCGGGTCCCCCGTGAACACAAGGGACGTAATCACGCCGAAGATGCGACGCCTGGTCAACACATCGATGCCGATCACCACCATCGGCACCCCTGCGAGCGCAGTCAGCCACATTCGTACACCGGATCGACGGACTCTGATCTGCTCCATCATTCGACTCCCAGATCGGCGGGACGAAGTAGCGCCACGAATGGTATGCCTCGTTCGCCGATACGCCGACCTGCCAGTCCGCCGCTGCGATCGACAATGGTGATGGCCTGGATCACCTCGATTCCGGCCTCGCTCAACACCCCAACGGCTTCCAACAACGCCCCGCCAGTCGTGACCGTGTCCTCGACCACCGCCACCCTGTCTCCCTTGGCGACCGGGCCGACCAGTCGACCGCCGGCTCCATGATCCTTTGCTTCCTTGCGGATCGAGAAGGCCCGCAGGGGTCGGTTGTGTTCCATACCAACCACGGCCACGGCCATGGCCACCGGGTCGGCACCCATGGTCATTCCGCCTACGGCCACGGCCGTTTCATCCAAGACCTTCAATATTGCCTGCCCTACCAGCCGGGCGCCCTCACCCGAATAAGTTGTCTGGCGAGCATCGAGATACCAGTCCGACATGGCACCCGATCTCAACACGAACGGTCCATCGGTACGCAGGGCATTACGTCGGAGGTGGTCGATCAGGGCTTTCATGTGGGTATCAGGGTCGACGAAGGCTTAACCACGGGCGGGAAGTGCCGATAGATGCACGAAGTTCACGAGGGTTCCTTCTCCCCCCGTGGTCTGTCCCGACAGTAGTGGCCGCCCGCAACCCGGGCGGCCACTGCGCGTTTGAGCCCGAGAGACCGGCGCTACCGTCGAGCTATGGATCTGATCCTGGTTCGCCACGGCTTGCCCGATTGGGCTCCCGACAGTCTTGCCCGCAACGACCCCCATCTGTCCGACCTCGGACGTCGGCAGGCAGCCAGGGTGGCGACCATGGCCGGTCGATGGGGATCGATCGATGAGATCTGGGTGTCACCGATGCACCGTGCCCGGGAAACCGCCGCCCCCATCGGTGAGGTCACCCGGGTGGCTCCGGTCGTCCACGATTGGGCCCACGAGATTCGCAACCCCGATCAGTGGGAGGGGAGCCCGATCGAGGAGATCAAGAACGTCTGGATCGATGCCAACCTCCGACCCATCTCTGATTTGTGGCACGGCATGCCGGGCGGGGAGACCTTTCGAGACTTCCACAAGCGAGTCGTCACCGGATTGGAAGCAGCGCTGGCTGAACGCGGCATAACTCGGCTCGACGACGGTCACCCTCATCTGTGGGACATGCCCCAAGACGATCGAAGGTTGGTCCTGGTCGCCCATGGGGGCACCAACGCCGTGGTGATCGGGCACCTGTTGGGGGCAGAACCGACGCCGTGGGAGTGGGATCGATTCGAGTCGCCACATACCGGGGTAGCACGGCTGTCGACCCTTTCGATTGCCCACGGAGGGGCGTTCTCACTGAGAGTCTTCGGAGACGTCTCGCACCTAGAGCCCGAGATGGTCACGAAGTAG
>CAZPIZ010000160.1:0-4792 GCA_964586615.1 uncultured Acidimicrobiaceae bacterium
CCGATGTCCTCGGCCAAACGGGCAAAGTCGACCTCGGTGAAAACCCACAGTTCCCTGGCCTGCTCTGTCTGTTTGCCGCCATATGCACGATCGAAGCCCCGCATCGATTGGTTCCCGGAGTGGTTGTCGTTGACCACCGTGATGGTGTTGATGCCAAAGCGCACTGCGGTTTCGATCTCGGCGACGTGGTACCAGAAGCCAGAGTCGCCGGTGAAACACACCACCGGTCGATCGGGGGCACCGCACTTGGCCCCGAGGCTGGCCGGGAATGCCCACCCCAGATGGCCGGCGCTTCGCAGGTAGCTTTGGGTGGGAACCCGGATGTCGTAGAAACCACCCATCCACATCCCGGCGTGACCGGTATCGACCACCACGATCGAGTCGTCCGGAAGCAACCAGCTGAGATCGGCTGCTATCCGTTCGGGGCGCAGGGGCACCGCCTCCGAGTCGGTCAGGTGGCGCCATTCCTCCCGCCATGCCGACACGATGCCGTTGGCACGCTCTGCCCATGCGTGGCGAGCCGAATCGGCTGTCGGTTCGCTGAGTTCCGCCATCCTGGTGATGGCAGTGCGGGCATCCGACTGGATGGCGATCTCCAGCGGGTAGTTGCGGCCCAGGGCCTCGGGATCGATGTCGATCTGAATGGCCCGTCGACCGATCGGGGGGACCTGCCAGAAGTGGGTGGTCATGCCACCCGTGGTGGTACCGATGAAAATCACCAGGTCGGCCTCTCCGACCACCGTGTTAGCGGATGCCCTGGAGTAGGTGCCCACCACACCGACCGACCGGGGATGGGTGTCGGGGATCGTGTCCTTGCCGTTGAGAGATGTGGCTACCGGGACCTTGAGCAATTCGACAAGTCGTATGAGTGCAGCCGATGCGCCCGAGGCCCGTAGTCCTCCGCCGGCAACGATCACCGGTCTGGCTGCCGATTCGATCAGGTTGAGGGCCGCCCGTAGCTCGGCATCGGAAGCCGCCGGGCGAAATGGGGGAACCCTGGCAAACAGCGGCTCGCACAGCACCTCCATCTCAGCCTCGCCCTGGTCGATTTGGCCCTCGTTGCCGGCGAACTGGAGGTGGACCGGCCCTGGAGAGCCGGACACGGCCACACGAAAGGCCTGACGGACCAGATCGGGAATCCGCCCGACGTCATCGACGGTGGCGTTGAACTTGGTGACGGTGTCGAAGGACGGCAAGTCATCGACCTCCTGGTAGACCCCCCGGAACTTGGTACTGGGGTCCCGGCCACCGGTGAAGGCGATCACCGGCGAATGAGCGAGATGGGCATCGCGCAACCCGGCGGCGAGGTTCTGGGCGCCGATTATCTGGGCCATGCAAACGCCCGGCCTTCCGGAGGCACGGGCGTAGCCGTCGGCCATGTAGGCGGCCGGTTTCTCGCCATGGGGTCTGATGCGCTTGATCCCGGTTCTAGCCTCCAGTTCGACCATGGTCCTGCGGAGGATCGCCGGTACGTGAAACACATGGGTCACGCCGTATCCGTCCAGCATTTCTGCGAGCACCCGGGCTCCGGTGGTTTTCATTGATTCCTCTCTGTCGAGCCGAAGACTGCCTTCCCGCTGGTGGTGACGGTCCCGTCGATCTTGCGAACCCACAGATCCATTTCGATCGTCCCTGTCGACGGATCATTGGCCGTGACTACACCACCGCATTCGAGGCTGTCACCCAGATAGGCGGGGGCCAGGTGCCGGTACGACACCGAACGAAGTCGGACCGCCGGGCCCAGCCACCGCTCGACGCTCTGGGTCATGTAGACCCCCTGAAGGGGGCCATGGATGAGCAGTCCCGGGTGACCGTCGTGCTCGGTGGTGAACGGCAGGTCGTAGTGGATCCGATGCAGCAACCATGCCGATGCACTGAACATGAAGAGGTCGACAGCCGTCGGTGTTCGCACGACAACCGGCACCTCGGTTCCGTCGACCGGTAAAGCAGGCCTGGTCATCGGTAGATCCTGGTGAACTGCTCGCGGGCCACCATCCGATCGTCCTGGTTCCGAAATAGGAACTCCATCTGCACGAAGACAAGTGGACCGCTGCGCCCTTCCTTCTCGTACAGGTCGAGCAGGCGCTTTTCGACCGTGATGACGTCGCCGGCGACGATCGGTTCGCCGATCTCGATCGATATCTCTCCGGCCATCGCCCGTCGGGTGGAAAGTGGGGGAACATCGGCGCTGGCCGATCCATCCGGTTCCAGTTGCTCGCGGTCGACCAGGTTGTAGGCCTGCATCCGGATCACGTATGGGAAGAGCGCCGGAGCCACGACATCGCGGAAGCCCGCTGCTCTGGCCGCTCCGGGATCGAAATGAATCGGATCGGTGGCTTCGGTGGCATGAGCGAACTGGGCTATGTCACGGCCGGTGACCGTGAATTCGAACGGAGGAAATTCTTTCTCGGCCCACCTTCTCGCTTCATCGGTGATGACGCCCAAGTCCGCTCCCGAGACTCTCAGATACCCATGGTCTTGGCGATGATGTTGCGCTGGATGTCGGAGGTGCCGGCCCCGATCACCCCGAGACGCGATTCCCGGAAATGTCTCTGGAGGTCGTGTTCCATCGTGTATCCGTAGCCGCCGAGCACCTGTAGGCCGAGATCGGCGACCTCCTTGTAGGACTCAGAGGCGTATAACTTGAGGATGGCGGCGTCCCTGGTCGTGGCTTCGCCCCGGTCGAGGCGAGCCGCATAGCGCCGAACGAGCATCTCCGATATCTCGACCATGACCTGCATGTCGGCCAAACGGTGAGAGACGGCCTGAAAGTCGGAGATTGGATGGCCGAATTGCTTACGTTCCTTTGCATAGGCGAGGGCGTCGGCGAGGGCGGCCTGGGCGGCACCGGTGCGGGCCGCGGAAAGACACAAACGCTCGTACCGCAGGTAGACGCCGAGGTCCCGCCAACCGTCGTCAAGCCTTCCGAGGATGCGGCTCTTCGGCACCCGTACGTCCTGAAAGTAGAGCATGGCGGTCCCCAGTGGCCAGTGGCCCAGGGTCTCGATCGGACTCCATTCCAGCCCGGGGCTTTTGGTATCCACGATAAAGTTGGTGATCCCGTTGTGCTTCTTTCCCTCGTGTGATGTCCGAGCGGCGACGATGTCGACATCGCTCACCTTGAAGCCCGAAGTGAAGACCTTCTGCCCGTTGAGCACGTAATCGTCTCCGTCGTCCACCGCCGCCAGAGCGATGGCGGCTGCGTCGGAACCTGCCTCGGGTTCGGTCAGGGAGAAGCAGACCTTCATCTCTCCGGAGGCGATTGCGGGAAGGAGGGTGTGCTTCTGGTCCTCGGTCCCGTCCCGGCTGATGGCGAGACCACCCCAGGTAACCGTCCGGAAGACCCAGAAGGCGAGATCGAGGAAGCTCTTCCCCAGCTCCTCGAGGAGGATGGCCACCTCAACGGCGCCACCCCCGGCGCCCCCATACTCCTCAGGGATGTTGATCCCTAGCCAGCCCTGGGCGCCCAAGCGCTCGTAAAGCTCGATGGGAGGCCTGTGTTCGCGGTCGCATTCGCGGACGTACTCCCGCGAGATCTCCCGATCGCAGAAATCCCGCACGGTCGATCGGAACAACTCCTGCTCGGCTGTGAACTCGACCAGCATGTCAACAGTCCGTCATGTCAGGGTCGGCCCTCATTTCGGTTGGCCTTTCCTCCCTCTGCGCGACCTGTCGTCTCGGCAGATGAGACGTTGCTGCAATGAGGGTACGACGCTCCGACCCGGGGTGTCAAACGTCTACGCCCATTGAGGTTTTCCCGGTTGACAGGACCGGATGTCGGGGCATATCGTCTGGCTCAACAGCGTCACCGTCTCACAATTCGAGACAGTCTGGAGATTGCCTTGACTGAATCCGCGACTCCAAGCATTGAAACGGTTCGTTCGCTTTGTGAGCGCCACAGCAACTGGGGCCGGTGGGGGCCCGAAGATCAGCGTGGCACCCTCAACTTGGTGAAGCCCGAGCACATCGTGGCGGCCTCCAGTCTGATTCGGCGTGGCAAGGCCATCTCCATGGCGCTGCCATTCGACGAAGCCGGTCCACAGACCGGAGCATTCGGCCGGTTTAATCCGATTCACGTCATGTTTCGTGACGGCGCCGACGCCCTGGCCGGGACCGCAGTCCGGGATTTCTACGGTGGTGTCGATCGTCATTTCCGTGGCACCGACGACATGATCATCATGCCGCTCCAGAGCGGTACCCAGTGGGACTCGCTCGGGCACGTCGTGTACGAAAACAAGATCTACAACGGCTACGGGGCCGAGTGGGTGTCGAGCAAGGGCGCACTTAAGAACTCGGTCAAGAATGGCGCCGACGGGATGGTCGGCCGGGGGGTTCTGCTCGACCTTCCGCGGGCGCTCGGGGTTGATTGGCTCGAGCCCGGCCACGCCATCACCGGCGAGGAACTTCAGACCGCAGCCGACCGGGCCGGTCTCGAGGTGGGGGAGGGCGACTTCGTGTTCGTCCGTACCGGTGCCATGGCCGCCGCCCGCCACCGGGGTGGTTGGGGTGACTACGCCGGCGGCAACGCACCAGGCCTCGGTCTCGGGAGCGTCGACTGGGTGGCCGAGCGCGACATTGCCGCCATCGCCGCCGACACCTGGGGTCTCGAGGTCCGTCCCAACGAAACTCCCGACGTCTTCCAACCGCTCCATATTGTGTTCATCGTCCACATGGGCCTCTGGCTCGGGGAGATCTTCGACCTCGATCCGCTGGCCGACGATTGTGCCGCCGATGGGGTCTACGAGTTCTTCTTCTGCGGCCCCCCGTTGCCCTTCACCCGAGCCGTCGGTTC
>CAZPIZ010000161.1:0-4785 GCA_964586615.1 uncultured Acidimicrobiaceae bacterium
GCGGAGGGAGTGGGATTCGAACCCACGAGGCCCCTTGCGAGGCCTAGCAATTTTCAAGACTGCCGCCTTCGACCGCTCGGCCATCCCTCCGGACCTCAAGGCTAGGCCTTCCAAAGAAGGCCCTCCCGAGGTCATCGGAGGAGGGAGGGGGATTTGAACCCCCGAGGGGTTGCCCCCTACGGCATTTCGAGTGCCGCGCACTAGGCCGGACTATGCGATCCCTCCAAGTCTTATTCAGTTGTTGGGTCCTATTCAGTTGTTGGCGGAGGGAGGGGGATTTGAACCCCCGAGGGGTTGCCCCCAACGGCATTTCCAGTGCCGCGCACTAGACCGGGCTATGCGATCCCTCCAGAACTCCAAGGCTAGGCCCCGAAAGACACAGTCAACCGGCTCGAAGCCAGACCCGGCCGTGCTTGGGATGGGCATAGTCTACGCGCCCATGACCACGCCCCGGTTCGGCCACAGCGAGGACGAACGGTGGATGCGCCTCGCCCTCGACCAGGCCCGACAGGCTCTCGACGAGGACGAGGTGCCGGTCGGAGCCGTGGTGGTCGACGGAGACGGTGGGGTGGTTGCCGCAGATCACAACCGCAGAGAACAACTGGCCGATCCCACCGCCCATGCCGAAATGCTGGCCATGTCCGCCGCTGCCAAGAGGGCGGGCGATTGGAGACTGACCGGCCACACTCTCTTCGTCACCCTCGAGCCTTGCCCAATGTGCGCCGGGGCGGCGGTGGCAGCGCGACTTGGGACCCTTGTCTACGGAGCCGCCGACCTCAAGGCAGGGGCGGCGTGGTCGCTCTACAACATCCCCCAGGATGTCCGGCTGAACCATCGCACCGAGATGCGTCACGGGGTTCTGGCGGCCGAGGCGGCCGAACTCCTGTCCAGGTTTTTCGAACGGCGTCGCTGATACCCTTCCGGGTCGAGGGGGCGTTGGTCACCATCGGGCCCTGCGCGGCGGGGCACCGCGAACCGAGTCAGGTCCGGAAGGAAGCAGCTCTAAGCGGGCCGTCCCGGGCGCCGCAGTCACGCCTGGTGGGAAGACGACGCCTCCTCTTTGAATCCCGGGCTCGGAACCCAAGGTCCCAGGTTTGCGGAACTCCTCAGTCCGAGTTCCCACCCGTCACCGCCGCCGTGGCACCCAGAGCCAGATAGGTGATGCCGGCCACCTTCTTCTGGATCTTGCCAAACCGCTCGCTGCGGTTCAGGAGATTCCCGATGAGCCCGGACGACAACGCATACACGCCGTCGATGACGATGGCCACGGCGATGAACAACAGGCCAAGGAGCAGTAACTGAATGGCGACCGATCCCCTGGCGGGGACTACGAACTGGGGGAGGAACGCCAGGAAAAAGAGAGCCAGCTTGGGATTGAGGATGTTCACGACCACTCCCCGCCTGAAGGCGCCCCGGGCCGAGCTCGCCCCCGGGATCAGGAGGGGATGACTGTCGTCGCGATTGCGAAGGGTCTTGACACCTAGATAGATGAGATAGGCGGCGCCGGCGTACTTGACGACGGAGTAAGCCACCACCGAGCTTGCTACCACAGCCGACAAACCAACTGCGGCGGCGGCAACATGAAATAGGGCACCGGTCTCGATTCCGAGCATCGATGCCAGAGCCATGCGGCGGCCCCGGCCGATCCCGGTGGACACGATGTAGAGAACCGCCGGACCGGGTATGAGCACCAGGATCGCCGAGGCGATGACGAATGGAATCAGGGTTGATAGGTCGAGCACGGATCCAGTCTTAGATCAGGACTCAGGAGCCGCAAGTCAATTGGCCGGCTTTCGAAGCAGATCAATTGGCTGGCTTGCGCAGCAGGGCGCCGTAGACGAAGCCGAGGGGACCCATGCGCCAGGTCTTCTCCAGGATCAGCGGGCCGCCGCTGAGCAGGATCTCGGGGGGTGGGAGTTTGTCGAGGCTGCGATGGAGGTACCAGTACTCCCCCGGCGCCCTGGCCAACAGGCCGGCCAGAGGAAGGACGATGGCGCTGCCAATCCGATGGAGCACCCGAGCTAGGGGATTGACCGGCCGAGAGAGGTCGACCACCGCCGCCGCCCCGCCCGGGCGCAGGATCCGATGGATCTCGGCCAGGGTCTCTTCGACCGACGTCAGATTTCGAAACACGTACGCCGAGAAGACTCCGTCAAAGGATGCCGACGAGAAGGGAAGTCGCTCCCCCACTCCGACCACCCTCGCTTCGATCGGGCTCAGCGCCAGCATCGGTGCCACCGGGTCGAGCGCCACCACCTGGCCGCTTCTGAGTACCGGGGCGGCGGCGCCGGTTCCGCTGCCAAGGTCCAGGACTCGTCCGGTCGGCAGCAAACGCGCAGCCGATTCCCTCCAGGCCTGTTCCCGCCCAAAGGAGAGGATGCGGTTGATCAGGTCGTATCGATCGGCGATGCGACTGAAGATGGCGTCGCTTTGCTTGCTCACACTCAGGGCGAGGGTGGCTCGATGCGATCGAAGCCGAGATAGGGAACCAGGGCCCGCGGCATCGCCACGCTTCCTCCCGCCTCCTGGTAGTTCTCGAGTATCGCCAGGATCATCCTGCCCACTGCCACGGCAGTACCGTTAAGGGTGTGAACTAACTGATTGCCACTCTCTGTCCGGTATCGCACCTTTAGGCGGCGAGCCTGGTAATCGGTGGTGTTGGAGCAGGACGTGATCTCCCGATAGGTCTCCTGTGACGGAAACCAGGCTTCGATGTCGAACTTCTTGGCTGCCGACGACCCGAGATCGCCGGCGGCTACGTTGACCACCCGATAAGGCAACCCGAGGCCCGTGACGATCTCCTCCTCGATCGAGAGAAGCCGATCGTGTTCGTCCGCTGAATCTTCCACGCGGGTGAACACAAACATCTCGACCTTGTCGAACTGATGCACCCGGAACAGTCCTTGCGTGTCCCTTCCGTACGATCCCGCCTCTCGCCGAAAACAAGTGGAGAAACCGGCATAACGGGCTGGCAGCGACTCCAGGATCTCGTCGCTGTGATAGGCCGCCAAAGGCACCTCCGAGGTGCCGACCAGGTAGAGATCGTCGGCGGGGACCGAATAGACCTGCTCGCGGTCACCCGGGAAGAAACCGGTCCCGTACAAGGCCTGGTCCCTCACCAGGACCGGAGGGACCATCAGGGTGAAGCCGTTTGCCAGCAAGCAGTCGAACGCGTAACGAACCAGGCCGAACTCGAGCAGGACCGCCGGCCCCTTCAGGTAGCCAAAACGGCTGCCCGAAACCTTGACACCGCGATCCATGTCGACCAGGTCGAGGGTTGAACCGAGGGTGGTGAAGTCCGACGGTTCGAAGTCGAACCTGGGAGGATCGCCGACACGCTTGATCTCCTCGTTGTCGGCATCCGTCGAACCCTCTGCGGCGGTGTCGTCGACCAGATTGGGGATGGTCGCCCAAACCTGGACGAACTTGTCGGCCAACTCTTCGGCCTCGGCGTCGAGCCTCTTGTAGTCCTCGGCCAACTGGGCGATGCGGGCAATGGCCGCGTCCTTTTCCGGACCGCTCAGACGGGCAATCTCCCGGCCTGCTTCCTTCTGCACCGCCCTGACCTCTTCGGACCGCTGGCGGGTTCGACGAACCTGCTCGTCGAGGCCAGTGAGCTCGGCCAGGTCGACGTCGAGACTGCGCCGACGAAGCGACCGTGCCAGCCGCTCGAGGTCGGTTCGAAGAATGTTCGGGTCTATCACGAGGACCCGATGGTACGCCGGTCAGCCGGTCGGCTCGTTGACGAGAAAACTCAGCGTTATGGCATTGTTGGTGGGGTCCCCATCGGCCACGCTGAGGCTCAGGGCCACTCCGAGCTGATAGGTCTGTCCCGGCACCACCACCAGGCCCTCGATTCTCACCGTGGTCTGTGCACCGGGCGACAGCTCCGGCACATCCACCGTTCGGTTCTCGGCTCCATCCGGGCTCAGCAGCTCGAGGGTCAGGAGTTGGGCGGGGGCGTCGGCATTTCCCCGGTTGGCGACGACCACGTCGACCGTGAGGTGTTCGGCGGAACTGACGACAAGGTTGCCGTCGGGGTTGCTGACAAACTCGGGCTGGGAGGTCACCTGGCCAACGGCGAGATCGGCCCGCAGGGCCAGCAGGCTGTTCCGGGCTCCGGCGGCAGTGGCGTAGAGCCGGGCAAGGGAGACGGGGGAGATGGTCGTCGGCAGAAAGCGGATCCCGGGCATGGCGGCGATCGGATCGGGTACCTCGGGACGGTCCAGCTCCTCCAGAAACCTCAGGTAGAGAACATCTCCGGCGGCAACCTGTTGGAGACCGGCGTAGATACGTTCCTCACCGGTGCGGCCTTCATCTGCCATCTCGATGACGCCCTCGGCGAAGGTGACGACACCGCTTCTCCAGGTGGACACGGTCAAGCGATAGAGGGTGGCTGCTCCAACCAGATGGCCGCTTTCGGGAGGCTCGGAGACAACCAAACCCGCCCCGTCGAGTGCGGCCAGCACCGAGTCGGTGATGGTCTGGAATTGGGCCCTGTCGACGGTGGCGATCTGATCGGACAAGGAACCGAAAGCCGCGGCGGACGTGACAAGCTGATTGGCGCTCTGGCGGATGTCGTCAAGGTGGTTGACGGCAGCCGCCGCCTGGTCATTAATACGCGCCAGCACCAGCGCCGCCAGGACCACCGCGCTCAACAGAAGCGGCCACAAGAAGCGCCGCCGCCGCGTGCGGGGGCGATCGACGATCACGTTGTGGGCGAAGGGGGACTTGAACCCCCACGTCCTTGCGGACACAGGAACCTGAATCCTGCGCGTCTGCCAA
>CAZPIZ010000162.1:0-4765 GCA_964586615.1 uncultured Acidimicrobiaceae bacterium
GGGGGGCCCGGTGCCCTACCGCCCTCGAAGTCGAGTGCGACATCGAGAACCGGAGCCGAGTGGGTGATGGACCCGGCCGAAATGACGTCGACGCCGGTTTCCGCCACCTGCCAGACCGTGTCGATGGTGATGCTCCCGGATGCCTCGGTCATCATTCGCCCGTCGACCATCTCTACGGCCTTCTTGAGGGTTTCCAGGTCCATGTTGTCGAGCATGACGACATCGGCCCCCACATCGATCAACTCGGCCAGCTGGTCGAGGTTGGCTACCTCCACCTCGATCTTGACCATGTGCCCCACCCTGGCCCGGGCCGCCTCCACCGCGGCCCGGATCCCGCCAGCGGCGACGAGATGGTTGTCCTTGATCATCACGGCATCGAAGAGCCCGAACCGGTGGTTGATGCCACCGCCCATCCTCACCGCGTACTTGTCGAGCACCCGAAGGCCAGGGGTGGTCTTACGGGTATCGGCGACCCTGGCCCCGGTTCCTTCCACGGCCTTGACCAGCCGGGCCGTGGCGGTGGCGACACCCGACATCCGACCCAGAAGATTCAAAGCCGTTCTCTCGGCGGTCAGGATCGACCGGGCCGCGCCCGACACCCGTCCAAGCATGGTCCCGGCCTCGACATCGTCGCCGTCCGTGACATGGAGCGACACATCGAGGCTCGGGTCGATCTCCAGGAAGACGGCCCGGGCCACTTCGAGTCCGGCCACCCGACCCGGACGGCGGGCGACGATTCGTGCGGCGGACACCGTGTCGGCGGGAACCGAAGCCTCGGCACTCAGGTCGCCAGCAAGGCCAAGGTCCTCCTCTAGTGCACGACGAATGATCGGGAGGTACTGAGAGGGATTCATCATTCTCCTAACCCTGGCTCCAACGGGATCGGTTCGATGAGGTTGCGGTTCGCCTGGAAAACGTCGGGTTCGGGGTAATCGGCTCGATAGTGGCCGCCTCGTGACTCCGAACGGCGCAGAGCGGCGGCGACCACCAGGCGGGCGACGTCGGCGGCAACCCGCCCGGCTATCGAGGAGCGCAGGGTCTCGTCCAAATCGAGCAGGCGATTGCGAGCTTCCCACAAGCCGGGCCCGGTACGCACCAGACCCACCCGCTCCCACATGATCGTTCGGACATCTTCGATTCCGTCCCCTTGTAACGGGAGGCTCCATGCTTCCTCGCTAGCGCGGGCGTCGGCGGGGGGTTCGACCATCCGCGACGCCACGTCGACGGCGACCCGAGCACCAAACACCAAACCCTCGAGAAGCGAGTTCGATGCGAGGCGGTTGGCACCATGGACCCCGGTCGAAGCTACCTCTCCCACCGCCCACAGACCGGGAACCGAGGAGCGCCCATCGGTCACTGCGTCGATACCACCCATGAAGTAATGAGCGGCTGGCGAGACCGGTAGGAGGTCGTTGGCAGGATCGAGGCCCGCGGCCTGGGCATATCCGAACACCGTGGGAAAATGGGTGGGGAGGTCAGAGATCCCCCGGACATCCAGAAACGCCCCGGCCCCCCTGTCGAGCTGCCAGAAGATTGCCCGGGCGACGATGTCCCTGGGCGCCAACTCGGCATCGGGATGATGGGCAACCATGAAGCGACGGCAGTCGGCGTCGACCAGATGGGCGCCTTCTCCGCGGAGGGCCTCGGTTAGAAGCGGCATCGGATCGGTCCCGGCATCGAGCGCGGTCGGGTGAAATTGGACAAACTCCAGGTCGGCGAGACGAACCCCGATCCGGGCGGCCATGGCCAGGCCGTCTCCGGTGACGCCGGCCGGGTTGGTGGTACGAAGATATATGCGACCGATCCCCCCGGTCGCAAAGACCAAGGCGGGGGCAAGAAACAGGTGTCGTTCCCCTTCCGGGTCTGCCACGACCAGACCCACCGCCCGGCCACCTGACAGGGCCAGGTCGATGGCCCTCCAACCCTCCAGGACCTCGATCCGCTCCGACTTGATCACGGATTCGGTCAACGCCCTCATCACTTCCCAGCCGGTCCGGTCCCCCTCGGCGTGGATGATGCGACGGCGTTGATGCCCGGCCTCCCGACCGAGGGCAATGTCACCCTCTGTGTCGAGATCGAACCGCGCCCCCATATCGACCAGCCGTTGTATGGCAGCCGGCGCACCGTCAGTGAGCATGTCGACGGCCTCCCGAACGGCCAGGCCGCCCGCTACCGCCATCGTGTCGGCTGCGTGCAGCGCCGGCAGGTCATCACGACCGATTGCTGCGGCGATCCCGCCCTGGGCCCACCAGGTCGACCCCAGCACCCCTGCCGACAGGACAACGGCTGCTTCCAATCCCAAAGCCGTCGAGAGCCCGGCCACGCCGGACCCCACCACGAGAGGAACGTCAAGCCGCCGGATCAACTCAGGCGTCTGGCATTTGGCGTTTGACGCTTCATTTGCGTTTGACCGCCAGCATCCGTTCCACCGCCCGTCGTGCTCGATCGGCGATGTCGGGATCGATTTCGACCGGGTACTGCATCAACTCGAGCGCCGACTTGATGTTGTCGATGGTGATGCGCTTCATGTGCGGGCACAGGTTGCAGGGGCGTAGAAATTCGGTGTTGGGTGCGTACTCGGCGACGTTGTCTGCCATCGAGCACTCGGTGATCATCATCACCCTGGCCGGCTGGTTCTCTGTGACCCACTTCTGCATGCCGTAAGTCGATCCCACAAAGTCGGCTTCGGCCAGGACATCGGGAGGACACTCGGGATGGGCTATCACCTGGAGGTTGTCGATACCCATAGCCTGCAGTGATTGGCGGTGGGCCCTGATCTCCTCACCCGTGAACCGCTCGTGGACCATGCAGGAGCCCTCCCACAGGATCACCTCGACATCGGTCTGAGAGGCAACCCAACGCCCCAGGTACTGATCGGGGGTAAAGATCACCTTGTCGGTGCCGAGCGACTCGACTACCTCCTTGGCATTGCCGGAGGTGCAGCAGATATCCGACTCGGCTTTGACCTCGGCCGACGTGTTCACGTAGGTGACCACCGGCACTCCGGGGTGTTGTTCTTTCAGACGGCGAACGTCGGCCCCGGTGATGCCTTCGGCCAGCGAGCAGCCTGCCCGCAGGTCCGGTATCAAGACAATCTTGTCGGGGTTCAACAGCTTGGCAGTCTCGGCCATGAAGTGGACCCCTGCCATCACGATCACGTCGGCCGTTGCCTCCACCGCCATTCTGGCAAGGGCGAGGGAGTCGCCGGTGAGGTCGGCCACCGTGTGATAGATGTCCGGCGTCATGTAGTTGTGGGCGAGGATGACGGCGTTGCGCTCCTTTTTCAGCCGTTCGATTTCGGCGATCGTCGGAGCCAGCGCAGCCCTCTCTTCCTCGGGGAGGACGTCGGCCTTGCGGGTGATCTGAAGGACCGGCACCTACATCCTTTCGATGACTGCGGTACCGAACTCGGAGGTTTTGACTTCGGTGGCGCCGTCCATCTGGCGGGCAAAGTCATAGGTGACGACCTTGTCGCCGATGGCGCTCTCGAGACCCTTGACGATCAGGTCGGCCGCTTCGGTCCAGCCCATGTAGCGGAGCATCATCTCGCCTGAAAGGGTCACCGAGCCGGGATTGACCTTGTCCTGGCCGGCATACTTGGGAGCAGTTCCGTGAGTCGCCTCAAACACGGCATGACCGGTCTCGTAGTTGATATTGCCGCCGGGCGCCATCCCGATGCCGCCCACCTCGGCTGCCAGGGCATCGGACACGTAGTCCCCGTTGAGGTTCAAGGTGGCGATCACATCGTATTCGGCGGGTCGGAGCAGGATCTGCTGGAGAAAGGCGTCGGCGATGGCGTCCTTGACGAGGAGCTTGTCCCCGGGGTTGCCGCCCGAGTCTTCCCAGGAGATGGCGACGTCCGAGAACTCTTCCTTCACTACCTCGTAGCCCCATTTCCGAAAGGCCCCCTCGGTGAATTTCATGATGTTGCCCTTGTGGACCAGGGTCAACGAGCGGCGGTTGTTGGCGATGGCGTAGCGGAGGGCAGCCCGGACGAGACGCTTTGATCCGGTGATCGATACCGGCTTGATCCCGATGCCTGAATCGGGGCGGATCTCCCAGCCAAACTCGGCATCGAGAAACTCGATGAGCTTGCGGGCCCCCTCGGAGCCTTCCTCCAACTCCTTTCCGGAATACACATCTTCGGTGTTCTCGCGGAAAATGACCATGTCGACCTGTTCAGGGTGCCGGATCGGGGAAGGGACCCCCTGGAACCAACGGACCGGACGCAAACACACATAGAGGTCGAGGGTCTGGCGAAGGGCGACATTGAGTGAGCGGATCCCGCCGCCAACCGGGGTTGTCAGCGGGCCTTTGATGCCGACCAGGTAATGACGGAAGGCATCAACGGTCTCGTCCGGGAGCCAGGAGCCCGTCTTGTTGTAAGCCTTCTCTCCGGCGAGGACTTCCTTCCAGGCGATGACACGGTCGCCTCCATAGGCCTTTTCCACGGATGCTTCCAGAACCCGGACCGCTGCAGCCCAGATGTCGGGTCCGGTGCCGTCACCCTCGATAAAAGGGATGATGGGGTCGTCTGGTACCTGCACACCGGAAGAACCCATAGTGATCGGGGTGGCCATTTCAGACTCCTTGTTAACGCTCTCCGAGAGGCTACCGGCGTTGGCGCGGCCTAGGTTCGAGTGGTGGGTGGTGGGTGGTGGGTCCGCGACCCGGGGACGGCGTCTAGAAGGCGGATGGGCGCCGGAGTTCTCACTCCCCCCTCGACCTCGCAGAGCCTCGGTCGGTCCCCCTTTGTGTCATTGTG
>CAZPIZ010000163.1:0-1311 GCA_964586615.1 uncultured Acidimicrobiaceae bacterium
ATGCCGCGAACTCGTCGCGGGGTTCGCCCACTTCGATCGGGTTGTTGATCGGGTCCTTGCTCCACTCGAACCAGCCGCCGTCGTATACCGCGATCCGCTCCCAGCCCATCAGGTAGGCGTAGAACCAGGTCTCGCTTGCCCGCCAACCTGTCCCGCAATAGAAGGCCACCCATTTGTCGGGGGTGATGCCCGCCTCCTCCCAATTGGCTGTGATCTCCGGGTAGGCCCGCATGGTGTTGTCGACGTTTCTGTAATGCTGCATGTGATAGGCGTCGGTCCCGCAATTGCCCCACACATCTCCAGCAATCCGGCCGCGGGGCTCGATGTAGTTGTAGCCGCTGACCTTGCCGATGTGCTCCTTCCAGGTCCGCACGCTCACGAGCGCCGCGCCCTGCGGATCGGAAAGGATCGACTTGGCTTCTGCGATGTCCACGATGAGCTCGGGAAGTTGAGGTATTTCGACACCGAATGCCGCTATGGGTGTGGGCTGCCTGTCGACGGTCTCGAGCTCGTAGCCGGCGGTTACCCACCAGTCGTACCCACCATCAAGAAGCCGAACATCCTTGACGCCCGCGTACATCAGGATGGCGGCCGCACGCGTGGCGGCAATCTGACCCGCCCTGCGCCCCGGCCATTTCTCATTGGGATCGCCCACTGTGTCCCTCCCGTAGAGCACAACGGTGGTGTCATGGGAGATCCCGAGAGCGCGCAGCGTGGTGTCGAGCTCGGCGGGGGTCCGCCGATCCCAACCGTTTGACGAGTCCTCGAGCTGGTTGGTGTCGAGGTACAGAGCTCCGGGAATGTGTCCGTCCTCATACTCTTCCGGTACGCCGAAGTTGACGTGGAATAGGGCAAAGCCGTTCCCTTCATAGGTATCGGGGCTTTGTCCGTCGACAAGTTGGCGCACCCATTCGGGATGGACGAGCTTTTCATGGTTTGGAAGGCGATCTACTGGCAGGCTCTCGACGGCCGCCCAGTCCGCCCAACCGGATTCGTGGACGATTACATCGGAATGACCGAGATCCGCAAGCCTCGCTCGTAGGGGTTTGACGTCCTCTGGTGAGTAGCCATACAGCACGATGGTCGAGCCAGGGGTGATCCCTTTGGAGGCCAGCAGCTCCTCGAAATCACTTTCAGTTACCTGGGTGAGCCAGGCTCCGGGGAAAGCCACCGCTCCAGGGATGTGGCCTCCGCGGGCCTCACCTCGCAGTCTCCAACCGTTGAACGCAGCCAAGGGGCGGACATCGATGACGGTGAGATCGCTGTCCGAGAGTCGGCGGCTGAGATCAGTGGTTGAGATGGTCTGTTGCA
>CAZPIZ010000163.1:1411-4764 GCA_964586615.1 uncultured Acidimicrobiaceae bacterium
TACAGCAGCGCTCTATACAGGAAGGCAGCCATTTGCTCTCGTGTCACAGTGCCCGCCGGGCAGAAGCTGGTACCTCCGCAGCCCATCGTGATCCCGCTTAGAGCAACCGCGTTGATGTCGGCTTCGTGGACGGATCCGGTGTCATCCGAGAAACGATCAACGCCAGACACTGGCAGATCAAAGCTTCTGGTGAGGAAGGTAGCCATCTGCGCCCTGGTCATGTTTGTTCCTGGACAGAATGAGCCCACCTCACATCCAGTCGTGATTCCTGCCTGGGCGATCGCGTTGATATCGGCCTCGTGGACCGATCCGTTGTCGTCGCTGAAGTGGTCGGTTGTTGCCGGAGGCAAGCCGAGAGACCGAACCAGAAAGCTGGCCATCTGCTCTCTGGTGACCCCTGTCGTCGGGCAGAAGTAGTTTTCGGCGCATCCGACGGTGATCCCGGCATTGACCAACCATTCGATCTCTGGCTGGAACTGGGATCGTTCGATGTCGGAGAAGCACCCGAGATACACCTCGTGGACGGAGTCCACCACGAGCTGTCCGGGTGCGAACCAGTTCTCCAGCGGGAATTGGTAGGCGGTCTGCGGAGATTGCATTCCTTGCTGCCATTGAGCCGGCATTACGCCGTTCTCGTAGATGGCCCAATCCCGTTCCTTGTCGATGTCGAAGTAGAGGAATCCCACGGCATTGGGATCCTTGATGAGGAACTCGAACATGCCGCCAATCCATGCGCCACGATTTCCGCCAGTCGTGGCGCTGGCGGTCTGAGCGATGAGGAACGGCTTTTCCCGTGCAAAACCCCGGGCCTCATTCAGGGGTGCGCACATGGTCTCCGGCGCCGATGTCCATCGGGACCCGGGCTGGCTCGATCCCCAGTTGTAGGCCGAGAAACCCACCAGGTCAACGACGTCGGCGCCGGGGTAGTAATCCTCCATCTGGTGTGGGGGAGTCGACCAACCGTTGGGAGCGAACACCCAGCGGACCCTCCCCGAGGTTCCGTTTTGAGAGGCGACCGTGAGGAAGTGGCGATACGCCTCCTTGAAGTTCGTAGGGTCCATTCCGTAGGGCACCCAGTCGCCGTTCATTTCGGGCATTGGGGCAAGGAGCACGGCCCGCCCTCCGCCTCCCGCCAACCATCGCCCGACGGCTGCCCCGAAGTTGGCAATCTCGGCGTCGAGGAATCCGGCCAGGATTTGAGCAGGGGGCCAATCCACATGGATATTCACGAACGGGGTGGCTCCTGCCGACCAGACCTGCTCAAGCTGGTAGATGATGTTGTCGGTCGGCTCGTTCACGTTGAGCCAGAGCCCAGCTAGCGACAGGTTCTTGCCGGAAGCCTCGTTCACCGATCGAATGTGATCGGCCGCCTGCCACTGCGATGGTGGATAGAGCCCTGCCGCCAATTGACCGGTGGGCACGATGACGGTGGCTTCATCGACCTGGGCGGCAGTTGCGGTAGGGATCATCATCACAAGGATGCCCACCGCTAGTAGAAGTTTGGGGGCGCGCCGGCCAGACCTTGTGAGGTTGGTCATGTCTTAAAACCTAACCGGGTCGGCGAGCAAAGTGGCATGTCTCGCGCGTTGAGCGTTCGGTTTCACCGCTGAACGCTGGGCATTTCGGCCGTGTCTTCGATGAGAAGTGCGGCCTGGGGCGAGACATTGATCGGAAGCGGCGGCAGGTGGTGGGCTTCCAACAGCCGGCGTCGTTTGACCAATCGGTACAAACCGTAGAGGCCGAGAGCCACATGGGATACGCCGCTGAGGAGCCAGAAGCCGGGTGGTCCCACCGCCTCGATGACCAGCGAAGTCCCGATCGGCCCCACCAGGGTGCCCACCCCGTAGATGCCGAGGAGTGCCGCACTGGCTGCGATCACCTTCTCGGGATGGAGGGCGTCATTGACGTGGCTTATCGCAAGCGAGTACAGCGGGAAACTGAACGCCGTAAATCCGAACATGCAGGCCAGAATCCCGTAGGAGAGAGGATCGAGAGACGCAGCGGCGATGGCGAAGGCTCCTGCCAGAACACCGGCCCCGATTATCACATGGCGGCGGTTGATACGGTCTGAGAGCGCTCCGATCGGCCATTGCAGCACGATGCCCCCGGCCATGGCCGCCCCCATCAGGAGTCCTACTCGTTCCACCGACATGCCGACCTCGGTTCCATATACGGCGCCGAATCCGAGGATGCCACCGACTCCGACACCGGTGACAAACGAAGTCGCCACCCCCAGCGGGGCAGCCTTCACCAAATCGAGCACCCGTAGCTTGGTGGGGTTGGTCTTCGGTGGGCCCTCGGGTTTGACCGCCACCAGCGGCAGAGCGGAAAGAGCTACCAATGCGGCCGAGATCGCGAACAGTTCAACACCGGCGGGCGATCCGGCGCTTAGAAGCAATTGGCCGAGACCGTATCCGGCGTTGACGACCAGAAGGTATACGGCCAGAAGGCGTCCTCTGGTCTTGGGGTGGCCGGCTCCGGCCAGCCAACTCTCGCAAACCACGTAGATACCGGCGGTGGCTGCACCGGTGACGAATCTGAGGAGCGCCCACATCGCCGGTGTGGTGTTGGCGGGGTAGGCAACGGCTGTCAGGGCTGAGAGCCCGGCAAGACCCAGGAAGACCCTGACGTGCCCGCGCCGGTGGAGGATGCGTGGCGCCATGGCGCAACCCACGAGGAAGCCGACGTAGTAAATCGACATCACCACACCGGTGATCGCTGTGGGGAATTCCTCGAGTTGCGCCCGAATGCCGACGATCGTTCCGAGCAGCCCGTTGCCGAGCATGGCTATCGCCAGGGCTATGAAGAGGGGCCGAGCCGCCTCGAGGTCGTTCCGGGCCGAGTTCGACACGACCCCAACTCTACGGGGAGTGCTACTGCGCCCCGAAGGAGAGTCGTGACCCGATGCTCGGTAGGTTCACAGCTTCTGGTCTTCCATACACTCGCTCCGTGCAGCCCGTGACCGCAGCGCAACGCCAGGGTGGCAAGTCTCAGTGGGTTCGGGGCCGGTTGCTGGGAGTGGACGCAGCCCGGGCGCTGGCACTCATCGGAATGATGGCGGTGCATTTGCTTCCCGGTACCGATCCGGACGGGACCGCGTCGACGGCGTATCTCATCGCTTCGGGCCGGGCCTCCGCCCTCTTTGCGGTTCTCGCCGGGGTGGGCCTCGCTCTGGCAAACGGAAGAGCCGTTTCTCCCAACGGAAGGGCGCAACTGGCATCCGCCGCCGGAATCACCGGAAGGGCATTGATTCTCGGATTGATCGGGCTGTTTCTTGGAGATCTCGACTCAGGTGTCGCGGTAATCCTTGTCAACTACGGCTTCCTGTTTCTGATTGCGACCCTTTTCATCGG
>CAZPIZ010000164.1:0-4723 GCA_964586615.1 uncultured Acidimicrobiaceae bacterium
TGATCAGCCCGTGACGAACTGCTCGAAGAACGACAATCGGGCCCGCGGCAGCCGGACCTCGAGGACGGAACCGGTTTCTTCGTGCTTTTCGGCCACTACCTCACCCTCACGGTGGGCAGCGGCAACGATATCGGCACGTGAGTATGGAATTTCGAGGCGCACCAGGGCAACGTCAGAAACAAGATGGTCGGAGAGAGCATTGACCAGGTCGGTGATTCCGGTGCCATCGAGGGCGGACACGGAGACCGCCTCCGGGTGCAGGTTGCGAAGGCGGGCGATGGTGCTCGGGTCCACGGCATCGGTCTTGTTGAGAACAAGCAATTCGGGAACCTGGCGGGCTCCGATCTGTTCCAGGACGTCATGAACCGCAGCGATCTGCTCTTCGGGCTCCTGGTCGGAGCTGTCGACCAGGTGAAGCAGCAAGTCGGCTTGTTTCACCTCCTCGAGCGTCGACCTGAAGGCTTCGATCAAATGGTGGGGGAGGCGTCGCACGAAACCGACCGTGTCCGAGATCAGGATCGAGCGACCATCCGACAACGAGAAACGCCGCACTGTCGAATCGAGAGTCGAGAAGAGCCGATCCTCGGCGAGGACCCCGGCGTGGGTCAAACGGTTGAGCAGGGTTGACTTGCCGGCGTTGGTGTACCCGACCAGCGACACCACCGGCACCTCGGATCGGCGTCGCGCCTTCGATTGAGTCCGACGGACCTTGTTGACCTCGGTGAGTTCCCGCTCCAGTCGGGAGATTCGTTGCTCGATTCGCCGGCGATCGGTTTCCAGCTTGGTTTCTCCGGGGCCGCGGCGGGCGCCGATGCCTCCGGTCTGTTGTGACAAAGAGGCGCCCTTGCCTCTCAGGCGCGGCATGTTGTATCTGAGCAGTGCCAGTTCGACCTGGATGGCCCCGGTTCGGCTGTGGGCATGTTGGGCGAAGATGTCGAGAATCAATGCTTCTCGATCGACGACGTCGACCTCGAACAGCTTCTGCAGGTTGCGCTGTTGGGCCGGTGATAGCTGATTGTCGAAGACCACGACGTCGATGTCTTCGGCTCGGGCGATGTCGGCCAACTCGGCGGCCTTGCCTTTGCCGATATAGAGAGCCGGGTCGAGCGAGCCCCGCTTGACGAGTTCGGCGTCGACGGGGTCGGCCCCGGCGGTATCGACCAGCAAAGCGAGTTCGTCGAGAGACCGCTCGGCTTGATCAATGCGGGCACCACCAACTACGACCCCGATCAGCAAGGCTCGCTGACGCGTTACTTCGAGATCGGTGACCGTGGCGGTGAGACGCCGTCGTTGACGCCCGCCTCTGGGATCGTTCTCAGAAGTCATCTGTGAATGACAACCGTACGCGTCGCAGCAGGTTTGCGGGAGCGATTATCCAGGGCCCGTCCTTCTGTGGGCGGCCGGTCCTTGTCTGGGTAATTTGTGTCGTACAGCAGCGAAAACAACCCTGGGTCGCGGGTTTCTCGGAACCTCACAGGTACTGGCCATCACCGGGGACGTGGGAGAGGTCTTCCTCTGCGATGATCTGCGATTCCCGCACGGCGACCACAGGTCTTCCGCTTGGGGGCCAGATAAACCTCCAGGCCCCGGATGGGACGGCCCAGAAACGCTGACCGGTGTGAACATCGACCAGGACCAGGGCGTCGTTCCCGTCTTTGGTGCCAGCCGGGACGAGCAACCCGGACCGGGTGGTTGACTCCTCCGGAGCCTGGCCCACGCGCCATCCCTGCATCACCTTGTAGCCGTTGTCGGGATCGCCTTTGCTCGATGGCATCACCCTCCATTTTCGCAGGTTTGGAGGGGTGCGTGAACCAAAAGGGCGGCGGCTTGGCAACCGTGTAGGGTGCCCGGACTATGGCTGAGAGAAGCGGCTTTAGCGAAGCCCTGCACTATCACGAGTTTCCGATCCCCGGCAAGGTCGCTATCAGGCCTACCAAGCCGACTGCCACCCAGAGCGACTTGGGCCTCGCCTACACCCCCGGGGTGGCCGAGCCGTGCCTGGTCATCGCCGATGATCCGGACGCGGCATTTCGGTTCACCAATCGCGGCAACCTGGTGGCAGTTGTTTCCAACGGAAGCGCCGTCCTTGGCCTCGGGAACATCGGGCCTCTGGCCGGAAAGCCGGTCATGGAGGGAAAGGCCGTTCTCTTCAAAAGGTTCGCCGACATCGACGTCTTCGACCTCGAGATCGACGCAACCGACCCCGACGACATCATCCGCTTCTGCGAGATGCTCGAACCGACCGTCGGTGGAATCAATCTCGAAGACATCAAGGCACCGGACTGCTTCTATATCGAATCGGAGCTGCGCAAGAAGCTTCGGATCCCGGTCTTTCACGACGATCAGCACGGCACCGCCATCATCGCGGCGGCCGCGCTTCTCAACGCCGCCGAACTGGTCGACAAGAAGCTCGAAGATATGAAGGTCGTCTTCAGCGGTGCCGGCGCCGCCGGCATCGCCACGGCCAGGTTCTTTATTGATCTGGGCGTGAGGCAGGAGAACACCTTGATGGTGGACAGCCGCGGAGTCGTGCACTCCGGCCGGGAAGATCTCTCGGATATCAAGCGAGAGTTCGCCCACGAAACGGATGCCCGCACCCTGACCGATGCGTTGGTCGACGCCGATGCCTTCGTCGGGGTCTCGGTCGGCGGGGCGGTAACGGAAAGCATGATCAAGGCGATGGCCAGATCTCCTCTGATCTTTGCCCTGGCCAACCCCGACCCCGAGATCACGTATCACGCTGCCCGGGCGGCCCGCCCCGATGCCCTGGTTGCCACGGGTCGGAGCGATTTTCCGAATCAGGTCAACAACGTACTCGGGTTCCCTTTCATCTTTCGAGGGGCGCTGGATGTTCGGGCCACCGGTGTCAGCGAGGGGATGAAGCTGGCAGCTGCCAAAGCTCTGGCAGAACTCGCCCGGGAGCCGGTCCCGGAGTCGGTGCTCAAGGCGTATCAGGTCGATCGGCTCAGCTTCGGGCCCGACTACCTGATCCCCAAGCCCTTCGATTCCCGGGTTCTGTGGACCGTGGCTCCGGCGGTGGCGGCGGCGGCTACGGCCGAAGGGTTGGCAGGCCGGCCCGTGGCCGACATTGAGGCTTATGCCGAGCAACTACGGACGCGTTTTCAGGCGTCGCATGGACTGCTCAGCAATGTCACGTCGGCGGCCCGCAACCGCCCGATGCGGGTGGTCTACCCCCACGGCGACGACTTGCGGATCATGCGCGCCGCCCGCCGGGTCAAGGACGAGGGGATCGGCTCACCGGTGCTATTGGGGGACGTCGGATTGATCAGGGAGATGGCCGAGGAACTCGGGATCAGTCTCGATGGAATCGAGGTCGTGGATCCCGCCAACCAGATCGGAATTCTCGATCGATACGCAGTGACCCTGGAAGAGTTGCGTCGTCATCGGGGCATGACTCTCGACGAGGCGAGGGTGAAAGTGCGCGATCACAACATGTTCGCCGCCCTGATGGTGCGCGAAGGTACGGTCGACGCGGTTCTGGGTGGCCTCACCACCTTCTACCCGGAAACGATCAGACCCGCCCTCCAGGTCCTGCCGATGGAGACCGGCCGCACCATTGTCAGCTCGGTCTATGTAGTCGTCGTGAACGGGACTCCGTACTTCTTCACCGACTGCGCGGTCAACATCGAGCCAACCGCAGACCAACTCGCCGAGATCGCCGAGGCGGCGGTTGACACTGCCATCGCCCAGTTCAACCGTCAACCCCGGGTTGCCTTCATCACGTACTCCGACTTTGGAAGCGCCGGGGGAGAGGAACCGGAGAGGGTGCGCCAGGCGGTGCGCGAATTCCGCCGCCGCCGGCCCGAGATCCCGGCCGATGGTGAGATGCAGGCTGACACCGCGGTCATGCCCGAGCTGATGAAACAGAGACGCCCCTCGGGCCCGCTTCACGGGGCTGCCAACGTCCTGGTCTTCCCCAATCTCACTGCTGCCAATGCCTCCTACAAGCTTCTGAACCGTCTGGCCGACGCCGAGGTCATCGGTCCGATCCTGTCCGGCCTGGGAAAGGCCGTCCACGTGCTCCAACGCGACGCCGAGGTCTCCGACGTGGTGAACCTGACCGCGATCGCCGTGGCCGACGCCCAGCGCAAGGCGTCCATCGCCGGCTGAGGAGTTTCGGCGGGTGGGCGTTTGGGACCGGCAGGTGTTTGGTTCGCCAGGTTGAGGGGTAACCTTGCCCGAATGTCAGCCTCTTTCGGGGATATTGTTCGTCGCCGCCGGGAAGAGGCCGGGCTGAGCCAATCCCGATTGGCTCAGCTGATCGGGAAGTCGCCGACCACGGTCAGATCCTGGGAACACGGACGTACCAATCCAGCCGATCCCAAGGCGGTCGCTGCTATTGCTGCCGTCCTCGGACTCAACGAATCCGAGCTTCTTGGCCAGGCCGGTTTCGAGGCATCGCCAGCACGAGCTCGCCCCAGCGCCCGTCAGGAGCTGACCAGTCTCGCAACGGAGCGAACCGAGCTGATCGCCCTGGCTCCTACGTTGGAGGCGCATGAGCGCTCCAAACCGATTCGGCCCCCTTCTCCCGAGTATGACTTGGTGGAGTCGCCTGTCATCTTCGAAACCCGGGTTGAGCCCACCCCTGAGGTCGAGATCACCGTCGAGCCGGTCAAGATCCCCATCCCTATCCCACCGGTCCAGATCCCAAAACCGAAGGTCCAGATCCCAAAACCGAAGGTCCAGATCCCAAAACCGAAGG
>CAZPIZ010000165.1:0-4706 GCA_964586615.1 uncultured Acidimicrobiaceae bacterium
AGCACGAGGGCCAGGATCGGCAAGGTGTAGAGCCCGAAGCGGATCAAACCGGCGGCGAGTCCTTGCAACGCTTCGACCAGGTCTCGCAGGGCTCCCTTGGCTTCCGTACCCGGCTCCCACGCCGGGTCGGTGGGAACGATCGGAGCGGCGGCTGGCAGGGGAGCGATTCCGATCTGCAGTGTTGCCAGTGAGACCATATTCTGAAGCATCTGGCGGCGGCCCTCCAACTGCTCGATCTCGCCCCGGGTTGTTCTGATTTGCTCGAACACCTGAAGCAGCTTGGCCGGGTCGGCGTCGGTGTTGTCTCTCAGCTCCGCCAGAAGAACGAGGAGCTCGGTCTCCAAAGCCTTCAGGTTGCGGAGCTGTGCCTCGATGTCAACGAACTGCTCGGTGACGTCCTGGCTCTGAAGGGACTCGGTCACAACCCGATCGGCCACGGCTCTTATCTCGGAGAGGGTTGCGGTCAGGTTGTCGGCCGGAAGCCGCAACGTGAGGGAGATGGTCGGTTGCTCATCCCGTTCGCTTGTTTCGCCGATACTGGTGGCTGCCACGAACCCGCCCGATCCCTGCACCAAAGCGATGATGCGGTCGAAGGCGGCACGGGTGTCAGCCGCTTCGAGGTCCATCCGTCCGTCGTAGATGACCTTGCGGTCGCCAACGGCCGGCACACCGACAGGAGTGCTCCGTTCGTCGGTATCGTCGGTTCCACCGGCGGCTGTGGTCTCGGCCGCGGCGGCTGTGGTTGTGGCGTAGGCCAGATCCCCGCTCCCATCCAGTTCGGATGAGACGGTCTGGAATTCCTGGCCTGCGGTACCCCCGCAAGCGCCCAGCACCATCATCACAGCAAGAAGGGTCACGATGCGTCGTTTCACGATCTCCTCCGTTTTAGGTGGCGGCCTTCGCCGCCTACCTCTTCGACGGAGACGGCGGGGGAGCGGTTCCCCTCGTCACCCACCCGTTTTGGCGCGACAGGACCGTGCTATTGCCCCCGATCGTCGCGCCAGAACGGGGTGGCACGAAGGTCTTCCGCAGACGGTCCCCGTCACGCATGCTTTGCCATATGGAGCCCGACGCCATCATCTTCGCGCTGTCCGAGCAGCAGCATGGAGCGATTGGGCGAAGGCAGCTTCATGAAGCTGGCCTGAGCCCCGAGCAAATCAGACATCGCATCGAGCATGGCCGGCTTGTTCCGCTTTCGCCCGAGGTCTTTCGGGTTGCCGGTTCACCGCGCACGGAACTTCAAAGAGCCATGGCCGGAGCCCTGGATGCCCCCGGCATTGCGTACCTCTCGCATCGATCAGCCGCGGTGTGGTGGAGGCTCCCGGGCTTTTACATGACGTCGCCTATCCAGGTCGTTATCCCATGGCAAGGTATTCGATCGCGCACCCGACTATCGGAGGTTCACTACCACCGCGGATTGCCTGCGCCACACCTTTTCGAAAGAGGCAGGTTGCGGGTGGTGTCACCGGCCCTGACCATCTTTCTGCTCGCAGGTACCGAGCACCCGGGTCGTGTGGCCCGAGCCCTCGACAATGCCTGGGCGCTCCGTCTCGTCACCTACGACGAGCTTCACCTGCTCCTCGGTGTGCTGGCGAAGCGTGGTCGCAACGGGATTCGTCTGATGCGAACCCTGCTTGCGGAGCGTCCACCCGATTATCGGCCGCCTGAGAGCGGCCTAGAAACCAGGGTACAGCGACTGGCTTCCGAGGTGGGAGTGGCACTCGTTCGGCAGGTTGATGTTGGAGGTCATGATTGGATCGGTCGGGTCGACTTCGTCCTCGAAGGATCACCCGACGTCATCGAAGTGCTGTCGCACAGGTATCACGGGTCGGTCCTTGACCAGGCAGCCGACGCTGAGCGATTTGCACGACTCGAGGCTTCCGGGCGCAGGGTCCTACGGGTTTGGGACACTGATGTGTGGAGCCGTCCTGAGGAGGTACGCCAGCAGATCCTCTCATTCCGGCGCGACAGGACCGTGCTATAGCCCCATCTCGCCGCGCCAAAACGGGGTTCGGAAGCCCTAGAGGCCAGCCTTGCGTTCGGCCATGCCGTTGAGGACCTCGAGGACCACCCGGTTGGCCAGGTAGGCGGTGATCTCCGACGAGTCGTAGGGAGGGGACACCTCGACCACGTCGGCGCCAATCACGTTGAGGTCTTTGCTCAAGCGGCGCACGGTGTCGAGCAACTGGCGGGAGGTGAGACCACCGGGCTCGGGGCACCCGGTCCCGGGAGCAAAGCTGGGGTCGACCACGTCGATATCGACCGAGATGAAAACACCCTTCGCCCCGCCTTCCAGCGAGTAAGCGACCGCCTCGTCGACCACGGTCGCCAAGCCTCGCTCCTCGATATCATTCATCAGGTAGGAGCGCATACGCTGCTCCTTCATCCAGGCCATGACTTCGGGTTCGGGCCAATAACCGCGCAGCCCGATCTGCACGAATCGGTGACCGGGAACCGCTCCCGATTCGATCAGCCTTCTCATAGGGGTCCCGTGCCCATACAACTGACCGTTCTGCGTCTCACCAGTGTCGGCGTGAGCATCGAAATGAATCAGGGCAACCTCTCCGAATCCGTGCACCCTGGCCACCCCGGTGGCATTGGCGAAGGTGATGGTGTGATCGCCACCGAGCACGATCGGGACCTTCCCCGCCCGGGTCACGACTTCTACGGTGTCGGTGATCCTTTCGAGCGACAGTTCGACCTGGCCCGGCACGACGTAGACATCGCCGATGTCGACCACTCCGAGCCGGCCGAGAGGGTCGATGCCGCTAGGCAGGTGTGGGCGATAGCCGTCCATCGCACCGTAGTCGGCTTCCCGAATCGCTTTTGGTCCAAACCGGGCACCAGGCCGAAATGTCGTACCCCAGTCGAACGGTGCCCCGAGAATGACTACCTCGCCATCACCCAGGTCGTCGAGACGCCGGGCAGGTACTCCGAGGAAGGATTGCCGCGAGGCAAACGAGACATATTCGGCGGAAGCGAATGGAATCTCCCCCGCCCGCTTCTCATAGGGGACCGGAACCGATTCGTCGGGCATCGGCTGAGACGCTAACTGATTGCCAGGCGGTTGCCCGGGAGGTTTAAGCCAACCTTTTGGCGAGATCGACGATCTTCAAGGATTCACTGCTCGCGCAGGTTGAACACCACCGTCTGGAGATCGGTGAATTCTTCGATCCGCTGCCGTCCCCAACCACTCTCGGTTCCGGCGGCGCCTCCAAAGGGTTGGAAGGTCTCCCAGAAGTCGGTGGAGTCGTTGACGATGACCGTGCCACTGCGAATCCGGTCTGCGTACCAGAAGGCCTTGCTCAGGTCGTTGGTGAACACCGCCGCTTGCAGACCAAGGTGGGCCCGGTTGGCGATGCCGACCGCGGCTTCATCGTCGGCGGCGGTCAGAATCGGAACCACTGGCCCAAACGACTCCTCTCGGGAAATGGCCGCCTCCTCGGGCACTCGATCGATCACCGTCAGCTCGTAGTAGAGATCGGTGGGGTATCCACTCGCTCGGCCTCCACCCATCAGGACCTCGGCGCCACGTTTGATGGCGTCCTCGATGTGTCGATCCATCTTGGCGGCGGTGGGTTCGTTATTGAGCGGACCCATGGTGGTGTCGTCGGCGAACGGGTCACCGAGTCGCACCTGGCGGGCTGCTTTGAGGGTCGCCTCGACGAAATCGTCGTGGAGCGCGTCCATCACGATCACTCGCTCAGTCGCGGTGCAGACCTGACCGGCGTTGTAATAGGCGCCGTACACCGCGGCGGTGGCGGCAGCCTCGACGTCGGCATCTCCAGCCACTATCAGCGGACCATTTCCCGACATCTCCATGATCGTTCGTTTGAGGCCCATAGCCGCCACGATCCGCTTGCCGGTCTCGGATGATCCGGTAAAGCTGATTCCGTCGATTCCCGGGTGCGTCACCAGATGCTCACCGATTTCACGATCGCCCGGGATCACGGACAGGGCACCCTTGGGAAAGCCGGCCTCCTCGATGGCTTTGGCGGCTTCGAGCATGGCCCAGCATGTGTTGAGAGGCGGCTTCACGATCACTGCGTTGCCGGTGGCGAGGCCCGGACCAACCGTCTCCATCGGAATCATGACCGGAAAGTTCCAGGGAGTGATGGCGGCCCAGATCCCCACCGGTCGCCTCACCGTGAACATGCGGCGGTTGCGCTCCGTAGTGGGGATCAATTCTCCTTTCATACGCTTCACATCCTCGGCGGCGATATGGAGGTACTCGCCCGATTCGGCGATGTCGTCGATTGACTCGGCCTTGAAGGGCTTGCCCTGTTCCATTGTGAGGATGCGGGCAATGTCTTCCACCCGTTCCTGCCAGATCTCGAAGGCTCTGAGACACAATTCGGCTCGTTCGAATGCCGACCAATGCTGCATTTCCTCGGTGGCGGCTCGGGCCGCAGCTACCGCCCGATCGATGTCGGCGCTGGATGCCATCGGAACATTCGCCAAGTGCTCACCAGTGCCTGGCGACCGCAACTCGTAGTGCCCATCACCGCTGCCCTCGGTCCATTCACCGGCGATGAAGAGCTTGAGGTCGGTAGTCAGAAAGTCCTCCTGTTGGCGCCTCCCAGACGGTATCAGCCGCCAATCCCTGGCTAGGCTCCAGCGATGGTTTCACCTGATCTGGAAGGGGTGATGGATGGAAGGAACTTCCGTCCCCTCCCGCCGTCGATGAACAGGAACTGATAGTTCAA
>CAZPIZ010000166.1:0-3171 GCA_964586615.1 uncultured Acidimicrobiaceae bacterium
CCCATCGCCAACAGGAATCCAATGTGGCCGAGGATCGACCAGTCAAAGGAGTTCAGCATCACCGCCCTTAGGAGTTCGATGCCGTGATAGAGCGGGGAGATCTGCACCACCGCTTGCAGCCACCCCGGGTATTGACTGACCGGGAAGAAGGTCCCCGAGAACAGAAACAGCGGTTGGATCACTAGCTGGATCAGGTCGAAGTCCTGCCAGCCCTTCATGAAGGTCGTCGCCGCCATTCCAACACCGGCGAAGGCAAAACCGATCAGCAGGGCAATCGGAATCGAAAGGATGCCCCAAAGCGAGGTCACCAGTCCAAACATGGCCATCACGATGGTGAAGCCGATGGCGTAAAGGCATCCCCTGATCTGAGACCAACCGATCTCGCCGAGGGCGATGTCGAGAGGCTGAAGGGGAGTGGCCAGGATTCCGTCGTAGACCTTGCCCCACTTGAGACGGAAGAAGACGTTGAGGGTGGATTCGTAGATGGCACCGTTCATGGCGGAACTGGCGAGCAGGGCAGGCGCCACGAACGCGGTGTAGGTGACGACCCTGCCGTCGGCGAGCGTGATCCCCTGGTTCACCAGGAACCCGACCCCGACTCCGATCGAGAACAGGTAGAAGACAGGTTCGAAGAAACCCGAAAAGAGGACGATCCAGATTCGGCGGTAGAGGATCAGGTTGCGCTCTATCAGGCGGTGGGCGCGGGTGCCAGGCCGACGGATCGGGGGAAGGATCCTGGCGTCGAGTTCGATGCTCATTTACGCATCGTCTTCTCAAGGTTTCGCACCGCGGCAATCGTTCCCACGATGACCAATGCCACTAACGCAGCACCGTGGACCCACCACAGGAGATAGGGGCTCCCGGGTATCCCGGCCGCAGCTCTGGTCAATTCAACACCGTGGAAGAGAGGCGACAAGAACGCCACCGGCTCCAGGAAATCGGGCAATTGCTCGATCGGGAAGAAGGTGCCAGAGAAGAGAAAAAGAGGCATGATGCCGAACCGAAACAACGAGGCGAGGGAGGTGTCGTTGTCGAGGGTGGCCACCCAGGCGGTGATCGGAGCCGCAAAGGCCAAACCGGTGAGGGTGGCCGGTATCACCGCCATCATCGCCGCCCCCCAACCGGCCGCACCGACCGCAGCCATTATCGACGCATAGATGACCAGGTTGAACAGAAGACGGATTCCCACCCATCCGAACAGGCCGTAGACCAAATCGGGCACCGAGACGGGTGTGGCAAGGGCGGCGTGGAAGCTCTTGGTCCACTTGATCCCGGCCATGACCGGGTAGGAGGCCTCACCGGCTGCGGTCATCATGGCGGTGGCAGCCAACAATCCGGGAGCAAGGAACGCGATGAAGGTCCCTCCGGCGACGCCGCCGGAATCGTTGACGAGCCGGCCCAACCCGCTTCCCATGGCCACCAGGGTGAAAAGGGGGACGGCGAAACTCGAGATCACCGAGCCTCGCCAGGTCCGTCGGTAAATCCGGGCGTGGGACTCGAGGACCCGAAGAGCAGGAGGGGCCATGCCTACTCCACCAGGCTGCGGCCGGTCAGGTGCAAAAAGACATCCTCGAGAGTCGACCGTCGGACCAGGGTGGTCTCCGTTTCGAGACCGCGCCGGTGAACCTCGTTCAAGGTCTCGTCCGCATCGTCGGCGTAGATCAGCACGCGATCGGGGAGGATCTCGAGCCTCTTGCCGAGCCCGTCCATTTTTTCGAGGGCTAGCTCCTGCCGACCGACCGGGAAGCGAAGTTCCACTACCTCACGGGTCGAGTGCTCCTCGATCAACCGCCGGGGGGAGCCCGCTCCCACGATCTTGCCCTTATCCATGATCACGAGCCGGTCGCAGAGCTGCTCGGCCTCGTCCATGTAGTGGGTGGTGATGATCAGCGTCACCCCTTCCTGCTTGAGCCGGTAGAGGCGGTCCCATAGCAGGTGGCGGGCCTGGGGATCGAGGCCGGTGGTGGGCTCGTCGAGGATCAGGACCTCGGGGCGGTTGATCAGGCCGCGGGCGATGGTCAGCCGCCGTTTCATACCTCCGGAGAGAGGCTCGACCTTGCTCTTCACCCGATCGCTGAGTTGGGCGAATGTGAGCAGTTCGGCGATTCGTCGCCTGATCTCGGTCCGGGGAAGATCGAAGTAGCGGCCGTAAATCAGGAGATTCTCTTCCACGGTCAGCTCGGTGTCGAGGTTGTTCTCCTGGGGAACCACGCCGAGGCGGGCCCTGATAGCGGGACCATAGGTCTCGGGATCGAGGTCGAAGACCCGCAAATAACCCGAAGTAACCGGGGACACGGAAGCGATCATGCGCATAGTCGATGTCTTGCCGGCGCCGTTGGGCCCGAGAAAACCGAATGCCTCGCCTTTGGCTATCTCGAAGCTGATCCCGTCGACGGCAACGGATTCCCCGAACCTCTTTGTGAGGTCCCTGGCCTCTACAAGTGAGCTGCTCACAGCCAAGAGACGGTAGTGGAGCGCTGCGACCGAAAGAGACGCCAGAATCCCTCCATGACCTCTGCTGTCGCCGCATGATCTCCGCTGTCGCATTCGACATAGGCGAAACCCTGATCGACGAGACCCGGATCTGGACACGGTGGGCCGACCGGCTTGGCGTGCCCCGGTTGGCCTTTCTCGGTGTGCTGGGCGGCATGGCCGCCCTCGACCGTTCCCATCGTGAGGTCTTCGAGTTCTTTCGTCCCGGATTCGATCTCCCCGAAGAGTTGGAACGATGGCGGGCGGACGATCCCGATGGTCTCAGGGAGAACTTCGACACCGACGACCTCTACCCGGATGTTCGACCGGCCTTCTCGCGCCTGGGGGAGATGGGTAGGCGAGTGGTGATCGCGGGCAACCAGCCCGCCCAGGCCCGCGACGCCTTGGAAGCGATGGATCTGGGGGCCGATGCAATCCTCCTCTCGGCTGACCTCGGGATCGAGAAGCCATCGCTGGGCTTTTTCGAGAAAGTGGCCGAGGCCGTCGGTGTCAGGCCCGATGAGATGTTGTACGTCGGGGATCGACTCGACAACGATGTGCTCCCCGCCCGATCGGCAGGGATGCAAGCGGTTCTGATCCGGAGGGGACCTTGGGGCTATCTCCATGCCGCCCGCCCTGATGCGGCTCGGGCCCATCACGTGATCAGCGGGCTCGATGAGATCGCACGGATCGTCGGGT
>CAZPIZ010000166.1:3271-4659 GCA_964586615.1 uncultured Acidimicrobiaceae bacterium
GTGGTTGTGCTGGCTCTGGTCATGTCGTTGCCGGCCATGGGTCAGAGCTCTCTTGGTCCCGGTGGGACCTTCCTCGACGATGACCTCCGGGCGGCCGAACCGGCCATTGAGTCGCTTGTCGCCAACGGGATCACGAACGGCTGCGGTGGCGAATTGTTCTGCCCGGCCGCCCCGGTCACCAGAGGGCAGATGGCCACCTTCCTGGCTCGAGTCCTCAATGCCGGTTCCAGTGAGGCCGGAGTTTTCACTGATCTCGTGCCCGCCAGCTTCTACGTCGGTTTCGTCAACCGCCTTTCCGAGTTGGGGGTGGTTGCCGGTTACCCGGATGGAACCTTCCGTCCGGAGGCTCCCGTCTCGAGAGCGGAGATGGCGGCGCTGCTGGTCCGTGCCACTGGTCTTGAGGTTGGCGTGCTTGAGGTTGCCGGTATGGAGTCTGGAATTGGTTCAACCTCCTTTACCGATGTTGCTCCCGGCGCCTGGTTCGCTCCTTTTGTAGAAGCCCTGCGGGCCGCCGGTATTACCACCGGCTGCGCCATCGATCGGTTCTGTCCCGATGGTGATGTCACCCGGGAGCAGATGGCTCTGTTCCTGGCCAGAGCGTTCAACTTCGCCTTGCCGGTGGTGCCGGTTCGCACCAGCCCGCTCAACGGTCTTCCGGTCGAGGGCCTGGCGAGCCGGAGGCGGGTCATCGCCGTGAAGATCGACAACGCCCTGCGAGCTCGACCTCAATCGGGGATCGAGCAAGCGGACGCGGTGTTGGAGTTGATGGTCGAGGGCGGATTGAGCCGGATGGTCGGTCTCTTCCATCAGTCGGACTCGCCCTATGTTGGTCCGGTGCGATCGGTGCGACCCACCGATGCCGTTCTCGAATCGTTGGGGGCAACGGTGGGAATCAGCGGTGCCCAGCGTTGGATCGCCGACATGGTCGCCGCCGAGGGTGTGCCGATCATCCGGGAGGGTCAGGTGGGTCCACCGACGATGTTCCGGATCTCGGGGCGGGTGGCGCCCTACAACCTCTACACGAACACCCTCGCATTGAGACAGGAAGCGGACCGTCGCGGTTATCCCGACAATCCTCCGCCGGTCCTGTTCAACTTTGGACCGTTCCAGTACGTCGATGCCCAGTTGGCAACGACGATCGACGTTTCCTGGTCAGATCCGGTCTCCACCGTCTGGATCTGGGATGGAGTTCGATACCGGCGGTCGATAGGTACTACCCCCCACTTCTGGCGGGACGAGGTGGGTAACGGTGACCGGATGTCCGCCGACACCCTCGTGGTGATCTTTGGCCACTACTACGAGGTGGGTGCCCCGCCCGGCGTCAACGGATCGATCGTGCCGGCCATGGCGACGATCGGGTCGGGCCGTCTTCTGGTGTTCAGCAATGG
>CAZPIZ010000167.1:0-4644 GCA_964586615.1 uncultured Acidimicrobiaceae bacterium
GACGACAAGATCCACGCCCGGTCGACCGGCCCCTACTCGATGATCACCCAGCAGCCGTTGGGCGGCAAGGCCCAGTTTGGTGGGCAGCGCTTCGGTGAGATGGAGGTCTGGGCTCTGGAGGCGTACGGCGCCGCCTATGCCCTGCAAGAGCTCTTGACCATCAAGTCCGACGATGTCCAGGGCCGGGTCAAGGTCTACGAGGCCATCGTCAAGGGAGACAACATCCCCGAGCCTGGCATTCCCGAATCCTTCCGGGTGCTGGTCAAGGAGATGCAGAGCCTTTGCCTGAATGTCGAGATGCTCTCGGCCGGTGAGGAAGTCGAGCTAAGAGACCTGGAGGAGGACTCGTTCCGGCCCTCCGAGTCCCTCGGCATCGACCTTTCTCGGCCCGAGCGGCCCGAAGCCGACTGATTTTTGAGAACTCGCTTGACGCCAGAAGCAGGAGAAGTGAATTGGTAAGACAGGTTTTTGATGAGCTGAAGATCGGACTCGCCTCGAGCGACCAGATTCGTGCATGGTCGTTCGGCGAGGTCAAGAAGCCGGAAACAATCAACTACCGCACCCTTCGCCCGGAGAAGGAAGGTCTGTTCGACGAGCGGATCTTCGGTCCTCAGCGGGACTGGGAGTGCTATTGCGGAAAGTACAAGAGGATCCGATACAAGGGGATCATCTGCGAGCGTTGCGGCGTCGAGGTGACCCGCTCCAAGGTCCGCCGTGAGCGGATGGGCCACATCGAGCTAGCCGCTCCGGTAACTCATATCTGGTTCTTTAAGGGTGTCCCCAGCCGGCTCGGCTACCTGCTCGACATGTCGCCGAAGGAGCTGGAGAAGGTCATCTACTTCGCCGCCTACCTGATCACCGGCGTCGATACCGAAAAGCGGCACAAGGATCTCACCGAGCTTGAAGACACCATGCGCCAGGAGTGCCAGGTTGTCCAGGAAGAGTTCGACGAGTGGAAGAAGACCCGCCTGGAGCGGCTCGAGGTCGAGCTGGTCCAGATGGAAGAAGGTGGCGCCAAGAGCCAGGAGATTTCGGCTCGTCGGCGAGAAGTCGACAAAGAGATCCGCGAACGCGAAGAGCGTGCCCAGCGCGAGATCGATCTCGTTCAGGATGCCTACGACAGCTTCCGGACCATGACCCCCAAGGCTTTGGTCGAGTCCGAGCAGCTATGGAGAGCCATCTCCGAGCGCTACGAGGGCTATTTCCAGGGCGGTATGGGTGCCGAGGCGGTCAAGAGCCTTCTCGACCGGCTCGATCTCGACGCTGAGATGGCTTTGCTCCAGGAGCACCTGGTGGCCAACTCCGCCCAGAAGCGTCAGCGAGCCACCCAGCGACTGAAGGTGGTGCGGCCATTCTGGGAGGGCAAGAACCGTCCCCGCGACCTGATCCTCGAAACGGTTCCCGTGATCCCACCGGACCTTCGCCCGATGGTTCAGCTCGACGGCGGTCGTTTTGCCACATCCGACCTCAACGATCTGTATCGCCGTGTCATCAACCGCAACAATCGCCTGAAGAGACTGCTCGATCTCGGGGCTCCCGAGATCATCGTCAACAACGAGAAGCGCATGCTTCAGGAGGCCGTCGACGCTTTGTTCGACAATGGCCGGCGCGGCCGGGCCGTGACGGGGCCGGGCAACCGTGCCCTGAAGTCGCTGTCGGACATGCTCAAGGGAAAGCAGGGTCGGTTCCGCCAGAACCTGTTGGGAAAGCGAGTCGACTACTCGGGCCGCTCGGTCATCGTGGTCGGTCCCCAGCTCAAGCTGAACCAGTGCGGTCTTCCCAAGGTGATGGCCCTGGAGCTGTTCAAGCCGTTCGTGATGAAGCGCTTGGTCGACCGCGACCTCGCCCAGAACATCAAGTCGGCCAAGCGGATGGTCGAGCGCCAGCGTCCCCAGGTGTGGGACGTCCTGTCCGAGGTCATCCAGGAGCATCCGGTAATGCTGAACCGGGCGCCAACGCTTCACCGGCTCGGCATCCAGGCTTTCGAACCGGTGCTGGTCGAAGGCAAGGCCATCCAGATCCATCCGATGGTGTGTGAGGCTTTCAACGCCGACTTTGACGGGGACCAGATGGCGGTCCACCTGCCGTTGTCGGCCGAGGCTCAGGCCGAGGCGAGGATCCTGATGTTGTCGACCAACAACGTCCTCCGTCCCTCGAACGGCCGTCCGATCATCACGCCGTCTCAGGACATGGTCATCGGCGTGTATTACCTGTCAGAGACGGTGGACAAGGCCACCGGAGCCGGGCGTGCCTTCGGGGACGTTTCGGAGGCGATCATGGCCTATGACCTCGGGCTGCTGTCGCTGCACGCCCTCATCAGGTTGCGTGTCGGCGCTCTGGCCGGGACTCCCGAGAATCACACCCGGTTCAAGGCATCGCTCGGTCATCTGATCACCGACGAGCCGGTCGATGGGTCGGTCATATTCGAGACCACTCTGGGTCGGGCCCTGATCAACCAGGCCTTTCCCGAGGACTTCCCGTTCATCAACCACATGGTGGCGAAGGCCGACATCGGCCGGTTGATCGAGGTTCTGATCGAGCACTACCCGCGCACCGACGTCGCCACGACCCTCGATGCCATCAAGGACCTCGGGTTCCGATTTGCAACCAGGGCCGGTCTCACCATCGGGCTGGAGGACGTCAAGACCCCTGATAACAAAGCAGAGATCCTCGCCGAGTACGAGGCACGAGCCGACAAGGTCCAGTCGCTCTATCAGAAGGGTGTTGTGACCGAGGAAGAGCGGCGCCAGGAGCTCATCGAGATCTGGACCGAGGCTACCGACCGGGTCAAGGACGCCATGGAAGCCAACCTCAAGATGGAGAAGTTCAACCCACTCGACATGATGGTTGGCTCCGGCGCTCGAGGGAACATGCTCCAGGTGCGTCAGATCGCCGGTATGCGTGGCCTTGTGGCCAACCCCAAGGGGGACATCATTCCCCGGCCGATCGTGTCCAACTTCCGTGAGGGTCTGTCGGTGCTGGAGTACTTCATCTCCACTCACGGTGTCCGCAAGGGTCTGGCCGATACGGCTCTGCGTACCGCCGACTCCGGATATCTCACCCGGCGCCTGGTCGACGTGTCCCAGGAAGTGATCATCAAGCAGGTTGATTGTGAGACCGATCGCGGTATCCGGGTTTCGACCGTGGACGAACGGGGTCGGAGGATTCGCAACCTGCGCTCGCGGGTGTTCGGCCGGGTCCTGGCCGATGACATCAAGCTCGACAAGAAACTGGTCGAGAGTGACGATGTCAAGCTCAAGGCCGGCACCCTCGTCGGGACCAGAGAGTTCCAGCTCATCGAGGCCACCGAAGGCATCGCCGAGCTGAGAGTGCGATCTCCGCTGACCTGCGACGCCCCTCTCGGGATCTGCCAGAGCTGCTACGGCCTGTCCCTTGCCACCGGCAAGGTGGTCGAAGTGGGTGAGGCTGTTGGAATCATGGCCGCCCAGTCGATCGGTGAGCCCGGTACCCAGCTGACCATGCGTACCTTCCACACCGGCGGCGTAGCCGGTGAGGACATCACCCACGGTCTCCCCCGGGTGGTGGAGCTGTTCGAGGCTCGGACCCCGAAGGGCAAGGCGATCATGGCCGAGCTGGCGGGTCCGGCCCACATTGTCGACGACGAAGAGGGCCGCAGGATCGTGATCGAGTCCAAGGAGGGCGAGGCCGAGTACCCGGTCAGCCGCCGCGCCCGGCTGAAGGTGGCCGACGGTGACGTGGTCGAACCCGGTACCCAGCTGACCGAGGGCCCTCTGGATCCCAAGGAGGTTCTCGAGATTCGCGGCGTGCGGGCATGCCAGCAGTACCTGGTCGACCAGGTACAGGAGGTCTACCGCAGCCAGGGCGTCGAGATTCACGACAAGCACATCGAGCTGATCGTTCGCCAGATGCTTCGACGGATTCGGGTGGTCACCCCCGGTGACGCCACGTTCATGCCGGCCGAGCTGATCGACGAACGGGATTTCCGCGAGGCCAACCGGCTTCTGTTGGAGGACGGCAAGCAGCCCGCCGAGGGCCGCACGGAGTTGATGGGTATCACCAAGGCTTCGCTTGCGACCGACTCGTGGCTGTCGGCAGCCTCCTTCCAGGAGACGACCCGGGTGCTCACCGATGCGGCCATCTTTGGCAAGTCGGACTACATGCGGGGGCTCAAAGAGAACGTGATCATCGGCAAGCTGATCCCGGCTGGTACCGGTGCAACCGACTACCAGGCGCTCCAGCCCTCGTTGCCTGGCGCCACCACCGTGGCCTCGTTGGGTTGGGAGATGCCAGCTCGCGAGGAGCAGTGGATGCCAGACGACCCGGCCCAGTGGCTCCGTTCGGTCGGTTCAACCCGCCCGCTCGAAGAGGCCGAAATCGAGCCCTCCGAGGAGATCGTCATCGACACCACCGATGAAGTCGAGGCGGAGAAGTAACACTCTTCCTCCTGGCTCTTCCTCTGGTTTTGGTGCGCTGAACGGGACCTCCGGGTCCCGTTCAGCACGCTAAAACGGGTTGAGTGAGGCGGACCCGCTAACCCTTTCCTCTTGCAGGGAAGCTTGAATCGATCGAGTTCTTGGCGAGGCGGGTGATTTCCTCTGCCCCCAGCCCGAGGGCCGTGGCGACGTTGCGGTAATTGTCCCCGAGGTATCCGCCGAAATAGGC
>CAZPIZ010000168.1:0-4608 GCA_964586615.1 uncultured Acidimicrobiaceae bacterium
TTTTCGGATGGGGCCTTTTCAGACGACGATCCGTTGGAACCAGCTGACTCGCTCGAACTCGAACTCTTGCTTCGTGAGTCCGTCACGTAGAACCCTGACCCCTTGAAAACGATGCCACGGGGGTGCAGGACCTTCTCGACAGCGCCTCCACAGTCGGGGTGACGACGGAGGGCGCGATCGGAAAAGGACTGAAAGACTTCGAATTGGTCGCCGCACTTCTCGCAGCGGTACTCATAGGTGGGCATAACGCGATCTACCAGGGGGACTAAAGGAACGGATGCCATTCTAACGCCGGGCGCCCTCCCACAATTCCGCGTAGCCGATGGAAGAACCCACCTAGCCCTAAACTCCGCCCGGTGAATCCGGCAGTCGTGGTTGGCGCGCTGGTCGTCTCCTATCTCATCGGAAGCGTCGACTTTGCGGTGGTGGTAGCCCGAATGCACGGGGTCGACATCCACGAAGTCGGCAGTGGCAATCCGGGCGCCTCCAACATCATGCGGACACTGGGAAAGGGCCCGGCCGTCATGGTCTTTGTGGGAGACACCCTGAAGGGCGTCATTGCGGCCGCGATCGGGGCGTTCTTGATTGCCGACGGGGATCCGATCGCCCCATGGGCCCTCGCCACCGGGCTGGCGGCGGTGGCGGGACATTGCTATCCGGTCTATCACGGCTTCAAAGGCGGCAAGGGGGTCGCCACCGGCGGCGGGGTTCTGGCTTTCTGCGTCCCGCTGGTGGCGTTGATTTTGACCGTGGTGTGGGTCCTCGTTGCGAAAGTGGGAAAGGTGGCCTCGGTGGCTTCGCTTATCGTGGTGCTGCTCACCCTGCCGCTTGCCTACTGGCAAGGGGTGCGCGGGCCGGCCCTTGGGGTCCTTGTGGGTATCTTGGCCCTTGTCACCTTCCGACATCGTGGGAACATATCCCGGATATTCAGGCGAGCTGAGCAGAAGGTGATTTCGTGACCGTCCAAGTAGCTGTAGTTCCTGCCGCTGGTCGGGGGACCCGGATGCGACCTGCGACTCGAGTGGTCCCCAAGGGCCTGCTGACCGTCATCGACCGTCCAGCAATTCAATACGTTGTCGAAGAAGCAGCGCGGGCGGGGGCAACCGAGGTCGTCATGGTGGTCGATCTCGACGCCGGCCACCTCATCCAGCAGCACTTCCTGGTGGAAGGACGGTTGCCCGGCCTGGAGAAGGTCAAGATCAGGATGGTGGTTCAGGAAGAACCCCTCGGCCTCGGCCATGCGGTCCTCCAGGCTGCCGAAGCGGTGCGGGATCGGAGCTTCTTCTGCTTGCTGGCCGACAACATCGTGCGGCCGCACGAGGACGTGCTGCCGGCACTCGAGGCCGCAGCCGATGGTGAATCGGCCGTATGTCTCCGCCGGCTCTCAACCGAGTTTCTTTCTCGCTACGGGGTCATCGTCCCGGGTGGGGACGAAGAGGACGGCGTGCTCGAGGTCATTGGGGCCGTCGAGAAGCCGGGACCGGATCGGGCCCCATCCAACCTTGGTCTGATAGGGCGCTATGTCTTCACCCACGAGATTTTCGAGATCCTGGCCAACCTCACCCCCGGTCACGGGGGCGAGATCCAGTTGACCGACGCCATCGATCAACTGGCCAAGCGTGGTCGGGTGCGGGGATACATCGCCGCCAGTGATCTGCTCGATGTCGGCACGCCCAAGGGCCTGGTGGAGGCCACCGCGGTTCTCGGTCGGGATCTCTACCCAGAACTCTTCTAATGCGTCCTTTGGGAGTCGCCCAGGCTGAGGTCCTGGGTGCCATGAGCACGCTCCCTGCCGCCCCGGTTCCGATAGGCGATGCGCTGGGCCTGGTCCTGGCCACACCCGTGTTTGCCCCTCATCCGGTTCCGCCGTTCACCAACTCGGCCATGGACGGCTTTGCGGTCCGGGCCGAGGACGTCAACCCGGCTCCGGTGGATCTCACAGTCCTGGAGGATGTCCCTGCCGGCCGGGTGGCCATCTACAGCGTTGGTCCCGGAACCGCGATCAAGATCATGACCGGCGCTCCCATTCCAGAGGGTGCCGATGCCGTGGTGCGGGTCGAGGACACCAGCCAGTCCGGTGAGACCGTGACCATCAATGTCGGCGTGGCTCATGGGGCATCGGTACGCCCCGCCGGGGGTGACATCGAGGCGGGCACGGAGGTATTTCTCGCCGGGACCCGGCTCACCCCGGCCCATATCGGGGTCCTCGCCAATCTCGGGATCGCCGAGGTCGCAGTCCATCGGCGTCCCCGGGTGGCGCTGGCTTCAACCGGCGACGAACTCGTCTCTGTTGACGGACCGGCCCTGGGCCCTGGCCAGATACGCGACTCCAACCGACCGATGCTTGCCGCCATGCTCACCGAACTCGGAGTCCAGGTGATCGACCTGGGGCGGATTCCGGATGACGCATTGGCCTTGCAAGAAGCAATCGCTCGCGGGGTGGAGTCGGCCGATGCGATCGTGACCTCGGGCGGGGTGTCGATGGGTGAATACGACCTCGTCAAGAAGGTCCTCGGAGAGCTCGGCAACATCGAGTTCTGGCAGGTGGCAATGCAGCCTGCCAAGCCCTTCGCCTTCGGCAAGGTGGGTGGAAAGCCGCTGTTCGGGTTGCCCGGAAACCCGGTCTCCTCGATGGTGGCCTTCGAGCAGTTCGTGCGCCCGGGTCTCTTGAAGATGATGGGGGCCCGACGGCTCTTCCGACCGCGAGTGGAAGGTCGCACCAAAGTGAGGCTGTCAACCGATCCGGAGAAGACCGTCTTCGTTCGTGTCCGCACCTTCACCGAGGGAGAGGTACGTTGGAGCGAACCATCCGGTGGACAGTCTTCCAACGTCCTTTCGGCGGTCGCGGCCGGGGACGCCTTCGCAGTGGTACCGGAGGGTACGGGAGAGGTCGAGGCCGGCCAGCCCGTCATGCTGGAGATGTTCCGGTGGCCCGAGGAGAGGACCTTTGATGAGCGATGAGCAGCCGTTCGCACACCTGACTCCGTCAGGCCACCTGCACATGGTCGACATCTCATCCAAAGACATCACAATCCGGGAGGCCACCGCCCGGGCCGAGGTCAGCCTGTCGATGCCGGTTCGAGACGCGCTTTTCTCTGGCGAACTTCCCAAAGGCGACGCCCTGGCCGCCGTAAGGCTGGCGGGTATCGCCGGTGCCAAGCGAACCTCCGAGCTGATTCCCCTGTGCCACCCGTTGCCGATCGACGCGGTCCGAGTCGAGGTCGAGTCGACCGACGATGGGGCCAGGATCACCGCTTCGGTGGTCACCACCGGCCGGACCGGCGTGGAAATGGAGGCGATGACCGCCGTGTCGGTGGCCGCCCTGACGCTTTATGACATGGTCAAAGGCCTGGACCGGGGCGTCGTGATCGGCCCGATCCAGCTAGTTCGGAAGAGCGGGGGGCGCTCGGGGACCTGGGAACGCTGACAGTGGTTGTCTACCGCTCTAAGTCTCGCTACCCTCCGGCGGGGCAGAGGGCCTTTCGTATATGACATGGTGACACCAATAATTGTTGCCGGGCTAGTGATAGCCGCGGTTTGGGGGCTTTATTTGCTGCCCGGCATGTTTGGTGATCGGCGCACCACTCCACTCAACTCCACCGAAGAATTCGACCGCGTCACCCGGAGGATGGCCGACATCCAGCGGCACTCCTACGACGCCAAGGTTGCCTCGGCCCGGGACCTGGTCAGGATCCGCAGACGGAGGGCGACCATCGCATTCGTGATCCTGGCAGTCGCCTCCGCGTTTCTCGCCTGGCGGGAGGGCTCGCTCAACTGGTTGCTGCTTCACCTCGGCATCGACGCCTGTCTCGCCTGGTACGTGGCGATGCTTGCCCAACTCCGGCAGCGGCATGCCCAGAGTGTCATTAACCGCTATTTCTCGGACGGCGAGACTCAGTGGGAGGAATTTCCCGTCCGTGTCATCGCCAACCGCTGACCCATCAGCGTGGATCCTCTAGAGCTCGACCAGCTCTCCCGGCCGATACGCGTCGAACTCGACGCCAAGTTCGCGGCGCGCGAGGTCGGGTACGTCAAGAGCCGTGAGGTCATCCGTTCGTCCGCCAACGCCATCCGCTCATTGCATCGCGGACAATGGGAAACGGCCGATGAGTTGGTGGCCAAGGCCGGGTCCACTCTGCACGAGGTTCAATCGGTCCTCGGCGATCACCCCGACATCCTTCATGCCGGTTTCGTCCACGACGCCGCCAAGGAGTATGCCGAGGCGGCGGTTTGCACCGCCTTGTTTCGAGGGCGTCCGCTGCCGACCCCGTCGGAGCTCGAGATCCATCCGGTTGCCTATCTGCACGGGTTGGGAGAGGCGGTAGGCGAGTTGCGTCGGAGGATGCTGGACCAACTTCGGGATGGTGAGCTCCCGACAGCCGAGCAGTGTCTGGTGGAGATGGATCAGATCGTCGATCTGCTGGCCGAACTCGACTACCCCGATGGCATGACCGCCGGCCTGAGACGCACGACCGATGTTTCGCGGGCGCTGGTCGAAAGGTCCCGGGCCGATCTCACCAACACCGTGGTGCAGGAGCGCCTCCGCGCCGAACTATCGGACAGGAGCAGCGTCGACATCTAAGAACCGGCAAACCGGCGACCCAGGGT
>CAZPIZ010000169.1:0-3060 GCA_964586615.1 uncultured Acidimicrobiaceae bacterium
TTGGCGGTTGAGCATGCTCGGGTGGTGGGCGGCATGGAGCGTTCGTTGCGGCAGACGGTGACGGTCTTGGCTGCCCTGGTGGAGGAGCGGGATGCTTACACGGAGGCTCATTGTGAGCATCTGGCTGAAATGGCGTTGGCTATCGGTTTGCGGCTGGGTTTACCGGCCCGCCAGCTTGACATTTTGACTTACGGCGCCCTGCTGCACGACATCGGGAAGGTGTCCCTCCCGGATGCGGTGCTGTTGAAGGCTGGCCCTTTGGATGCTGGTGAGTTCGCTCAGATGAGGACGCATGCATCGGTGGGTGAGGGCGTGTTAGGAAGAATCGAGGCGTTGCGGGAGGTGGCACCGATCGTTGGTCAACATCATGAGAGGTTCGATGGTGGTGGATATCCGCGGGGTTTGCGAGGCGAAAAGATAATGTTGGAGGCCCGCATACTTTCGGTGGTGGATGCGTTCGACGCGATGACCAGCACACGGCCCTACCGGGCAGCGTTGCCGTGGCGGGAGGCCACAGCCGAGATCAGGGCCGGTTTTGGTACACAGTTCGATCCCGATGTGGCCGGAGTGTTCCTTCGGTATTTGGAAGGTGAGGAGGCGCAGTGGATGCAACACGGTCTTTGACCGACGATCAGTACCTGGGCCTGGCCGATATGGTCAAGGTTTACCGCGACAGCTTGGATGCCGTTTTGCGGGTCCAGGATCAGATCGTTGCCGGGGTAGCTCCCGAAGTTCTCGCCCGGGCCGGTGCTTCCACCGACCTTGAGGAACGGAGACGACGAGCGGAAGAGAGTCTGGCCGATCTGGAGAGGGCTGTCTCGGGGCGGGACATGGATTTCTATTTGGAGGAGCGGCGCCAGCAGGTCAAGCAGCTAGCCGACGTCGGCATTCCTTTTGAGCTGATCGCTCGCAGTCTGGTGGCCATGCTTGAGCCTCTGGGCGAACGAACCCTGGCGGCCTTTCCTGACGATGGGGCCCGGGCCGTCCGCGCCCGTGAGGCGGTGGGGTGGTTGAAGGCCGAGCTGTTAATCGTGTCTGGCCAGGCTTTCGCCGCTGTGCGTGAGACCATGGTTGAAGACGAGTACCAGAAGGTGATTCGTGGTCTGTCGACCCCGGTTATCGAAGTTTGGGAAGACATCTTGATAATGCCGTTGATCGGGGTGATCGACAGCGGTAGAGCCCGCCAGATAATGGAGCAGCTGTTGGAGCGGATCGTCGATCGACAGTCCCGGTTGGTGATTCTCGATGTGACCGGGGTGCCGGTTGTCGACACTGCCGTGGCGGATCATTTGGTGCGGACCACCCGGGCGGCCGAGTTGGTGGGCGCCCATGCCATCGTGGTTGGGATCAGCCCGCAGGTCGCCCAGACCTTGGTCCGATTGGGGGTGGCGCTGACTGGCGTGGAAACACGGTCGGATCTTCGGTCCGGTTTAGAGCGCGCTTTCGCCGTTCTGGGCTATCGGCTGGTGCGTGACGAGTGAGCGACGATCGTGTAAACCGGTCGGGTTCCGTTCCCATGAACTCCCAGATTGAAGTTCCGATACTTCGGTTGGAAGGTTTCCTCGTCGTTTCCGTCCAGGTTGAGCTGACCGACACCGGCGCCGAGCGTTTGCAGCATCGGCTGTTGCGAGCTGTCACCGAGAATCGGGCTCGGGGTGTTCTGATCGACTTGACCGCGCTCGATCTGGTCGATTCGTATTTCTGCCGGCTGCTGCGGGACACGGCGGCGATGTGCCAGCTGATGGGTGCTGACACTGTTCTGGTGGGGCTGCGACCGGCGGTGGCGGTGACGTTGACCGAATTGGGTCTTGATCTGCCTGACATGCACACCGACCTCAGCTTGGAGCGAGGCCTGATGTGGCTGCGGGGGAACACCCGCCGTGCCTGAGCTGACAATCGCCACCGAGGATGAAGCTGCCATCGTCACTGCCCGGGGAGCGGTCCGAGAGTTGTCTCGGGCACTCGGGTTCAGTGTCGTCGATCAGACTCGAATCGCAACAGCAGTCTCCGAGATCGTTCGTAACGTGGTTCTGTACGCCAAACGGGGGACGGTTTCCTTCACGGTACGCGATGGCACCCCAGGACGGATGATTGAGGTGATAGTCGAGGACGAAGGCCCGGGGATCGATGATCTTGATCGGGTGCTGGAAGGGGGCTTTTCCACCTCGGGAGGTTTCGGGCGGGGGATCTCGGGTGCCCGCGCCCTGGTCGACGATTTCAAACTGGAGAACATCCAGGGTCAAGGCGTCCGGGTAGAGCTTCGAAAGTGGTCTTAGCGAGCGACAGCCGTCTGGTGATGATCGACCGTGAGGTGGATCTCTATGTGGCCCGTGAGGCGGCGCGGCTGATCGCAGCCGAAGCCGGGTTTGACACCTTCCAGTGTGCCGACATCGAGACTGCTGTCTCGGAGTTGTGTTCGAACGTTCTGCGCTACGGCGTCAAAGGTCGGGCGTTACTTCGCAAGACGCCGATGGGTTTCGAAGTCGAAGTGGTCGACCAGGGTCCCGGTTTCGGTGCGGCGCCGAAACGGAGAGGCGGCCTTGGGATCGGACTGGCGGGAGCCGGGCGACTTATGGACGAACTAACCGTCGACAACCTTCCCGAGGGGGGGCGGGTGTTTGCCCGTAAATTGCTGGCCCGGGGAACCGAAACGGCTGGGTCTTGGTGGTCGGCGGTGGCCGCCTCGGCCACGATCGGTGGCACCGTCGTCGGCGGCGACGCCTTCTACGTCGAAGAATCCGACCGGGGCCTCTTAGTGGCGGTGATGGACGGGCTAGGACACGGCGAGGGTGCCGCCGCTGCGGCCGCAGCGGTGAGCCAATGCCTCAGAGAACATCCAGATGACGAACCGGACCAGTTGATCATCAGGGCCGACAGGGCGGCCCGGCACACCCGTGGAGCGGTGGCGGTAGTGGCACGAATCGACCCAAAGGCAAGCGTTTTCAGCTACGCCGGCGTCGGTGATGTGTCCGCGATAGTTCTACCCGACCATGTTCGATTGACTGCTCAGAGTGGATGTTTGGGGGTTCGTATCCCTGCCGTCGGGCGTCGGGAGATGCC
>CAZPIZ010000169.1:3160-4529 GCA_964586615.1 uncultured Acidimicrobiaceae bacterium
TCGAACGCCTCTTCGACCACGTCCACCATTTGGTGGGAGTCGATGCCGGCATCGTCTTTAGTCGGGACGGAGTCGAGGACTTGGCGGTGCGATGGAGCCACGAGGTAGACGGACGTTTACTGTCGGAGCTGTTGGCGGTCCACCCCCAGGGTCCCGCCCTCGTCAAAAGTTGCGCTGCTCGACATGAAACCCAGGTCTGGCCATCCCCTGGATCCTCCAACCCCGATGAGTGGCTAGAGGGCCTAGCCTGGCGACTGGCCGTGGCGGTCCCTCTACTCGACCAGGGCAAGAGCATGGGGGTCTTTCTAGCCGGTTGGCTGACACCCACCAGGCTTAACCCCGAAGGGCTATCCATTATCGAAGCGTCAGCCGCTCACACCGCCTCAGCCCTTCAGCGAGCCCGCCTCTTTCAAGAGGTGAAGCGTGAGGAGATACGGCTCCGCGGTCTTCTCGACGTCCTTCCCGTTCCAGCTCTGCTTATCAACCGGGACACGCAGATGGTCCTCTGGCTCAACGAGCAGGCCAGTTTGCTTTTGGGAAACATCCAGGGTGAGTCCTATCACAGCGTTGCGAACAGGCTGATCGTTCACGCTGGACCGTTAGACCCGCCCACCATTCCCTTGAACGTCCGAATTTACGACATCGGACGGATCCAGATAAGGGCCGCCGATGGCAGCGTTCGGACAGTCGAACCGACCGCCGCCGCGATCAGTCGAACCGAATCACTCATCGTGCTCCACGACATCACCGTCGATATTCGGGTCGACCAAACCAGGGCCCGTTTCCTTCGGATGCTGAGCCACCATTGGAGGACACCTTTGACTCCGCTCCTTGGCTACACGGCACTCCTGGCAGAACATGCTCCCACTCTCGACGACCCATTAACTAAAGAGGCAACGTCGGCGATGAGGCAGATCCTTGATGGCATGCTGACCCAAGTCGAAAGGCTCGAACAGGCGGCATCGCTACGAGTTGGAGGCCCAGGTTCGCGTCGACGGATCTCACCCAAAGACCTCATCATGACAGCCTGGAACCGACCAGAGACCGACCTGGTCATCACTGGGGATCATTCAACAGATCTCACATGTTCAGTCGACCATGTGATCGCTGCCCTGAAGGAAATCCTAGACAACGCACTCAATCATGGAATTCCCCCGGTAACAGTGTCCGTATCCCGACAACACGACAAGACACAGATCCGAATTTCCGACAACGGTGTTGGCATCCCCACCGAATGGGCCGAAGGCATATTCACGCCCTACGTCACTGCCACCGACGGTTACGAGGCGGGGCCCACCGGGCATATCGGTCTCGGGCTTACCCTGGCACGCCTCCATGTCGAAGCCGCGGCCGGCATCCTCTCCTACGA
>CAZPIZ010000170.1:0-1864 GCA_964586615.1 uncultured Acidimicrobiaceae bacterium
AGCCACGCAGGTTCGAGGAATCTCTTGACCGGGTGTAGGAACTCGCCGGGGATGGCTGGCTCGGAGGCAAGAGCGGCCAGCGGAATTAGCAGAAGGGCCGCCGCCAAGATGATGGTCAGGCGGCGGACGTGTCGCTGTGGGGGGCGCTGGCGAATGGCGATCGCCACCTTCTCGAGGTGACGCTGGCGGGTCGCCGGCGACACCTGCGTCTTGAAGACCTCCAACTCGTCGAGTCTCATCGATCGCCGCCTTGGTCGAGCAAGCTTCGAAGCCGCCGTTCGGCCCGGCCCAGGGCGGCGTAGACCGCGCTGCGGTTGCTTCTGGCCACGAGAGCGATCTCTTCGCCGCTCATTCCGACAACGTGCCGGAGCATCACCAGGCTCCGTTGCCGGTCGCTGAGTTGCGCCAGGGCCGCTTCGAGATCGGGCTGGATCTCTGGATCGAGATGATGCGCTGACTCGGGCAGATGCTCGACGGGGGTTTCCGGCCTCCGTGAGCGCCTTCGCAGCTCGTCCAGGCACGAGAATCGAACGGCCCGGTAGAGCCAGACCCGGAGCGCCCGGCCGTCCCCGCGGATGCCGGCCCCCGCGATGACCAGTTCGAGGAAGGCCTGCTGCACGGCGTCTTCGGCGGCCGCCCGGTTGCCAAGCATGCCGTACGCAAACGAGGCGAGGCCGTCGGCGGTCGCTTCATACACCGCCCTGAAGGCAGCGTCGGACCGCCGACGGATCCCGTCGACAAATGGGTCGAGTTCATCGCCAACCTCTGTTGCGGACAATCCCGCTCTCTCGACGAATATCAGATGATGCCGAGCCTGTTCAGCAGATGGAAGAGCTGTCGCCATTCACCTGCATTGACCAGGCGCCAGATCAAGTGTCGGACGTTGACTTCGCCGTCCTGGCGCTGGCATCGTTCGTGGTCCGGGTTGGCAGCACAGAATCGACGGAGTCGGGCTTCGCTCTCACCTTCGACCGGCCGGGTCTCGACGACCTCGATCGTCGTGGTTGCCTGGCGCTCGGGCCGGGCGTTCGATGCCATTGCCGGTGCCGCCACCGTCAGCAAGGACATCACCATCACCATTACCGCAATCTTCTTCCGCATTCGCCACTCCTTTGGCTCGATGTATTAGAGACGCCGCCGGTACGCCAGATTCGACGGCCTCACGCGGGTTCGGGCGGCGTAAGGTTGGTCCGATGGCATCGAAGACCATCGAGATCGCCGAGGAGGCCAGCCCCAGGAAGGTCTTCGTCTGGGCGCTGGAGTGGCCGGGGTGGTGCCGGAGTGGCCGCGATCCGGAAACGGCGATCGAGGCGCTGGTGGCGGCCAGCAAGCGTTACGAGGCCGTGGCCAAGGCTGCTGGCCTCGAGTTTCCTGCCGTCGATGACGCCGAGTTCCATACCGTGACTCAGGTTGAGGGCGGAAGCGGAACCGACTTCGGGGTTCCCTCGGTGATCACTGCCGATGACCGCCTGGCCGTGAAGCCAGCCGAGGCGAAGAGGCTGGCCGCTCTTGTAGCCGCGTCATGGCTCGTGTTTGACCGAGTTGCAGCGCGTGCCCCCGAAGAGCTTCGAAAGGGCCCCCGGGGCGGTGGCCGGGACACGTCCAAGGTCGTGATGCACGTGAACGAGGCGGATCACGCATATGCCCGCGAGATCGGGATCAAACAGAAACCCCCAGACCCCGATCGAGCTGGCGGTCGAGCAGCGGTGGAGGCGATGCGCGCTTCGATGTTGGAGATACTCGCCCGACCGAGTGACGGATCGCCGCTGGCCGAGCGCAAGTGGCCGCAGCGATATGCCGCCCGCCGGATCGCCTGGCACGCGCTCGATCACGCCTGGGAGATCGAAGACAGAAGCCAGTGAGC
>CAZPIZ010000170.1:1964-4521 GCA_964586615.1 uncultured Acidimicrobiaceae bacterium
TCGCGAAAAGGGGCTAAGCCTCAGCCAGGCTTCTGGCCGGGACCTTTTTCTGGGGGTCGACAAAGGGCAGGGTGGCGGTGATTGCTACCAGCTCGGTCCCGTCCTCGTTGACGACATCGAGCCGCGTCCCCGGTGGGGCCAGGTCGATCGGAACCCACGCGTAGCCGATGTTCTTCTCGAGGCCCGGTGACCAGACCGCGTCCGTCATCCGTCCAACCTGCTTGCCGTTGGAGAAAACCGGCCACACCTCGGTCAGTTCTGCCCGCAGTTGGTCCGATTCGAGGAAGACCCCGACCAGCTTGCGATCGACGCCGGTGTGGCGGATGCTCTCCAGAACGTCCTTGCCGAGATAGTTTTGAGGCTGGTGTTCGACCAGCCGTTCCATCCCCATCACATGGAATGGTGTGTCGGCCAGGGTGATGTCCGATCCATAGTTGAAGATGCCCGCCTCGATTCGACGTGCCTCACAAGGGGCGATGGGGCGGATGTCGAATTCCTCGCCTGCTGCATGGACCGCGTTCCAGAGCTCAGCCCCACGGCTTCCATCGAGAAGGTTGACCTCGAACCCGGGGACGGCGGTCCAGCCGGTGCGGCTGATCACAACCGGGATGTCACCGATGGTGAAATGACCGAGCCAGTAGTACTTGAGGTCGTAGATCCCGGGGCCAACCAACTTCTCCAGGGTCTTGCCCGAGAGCGGGCCTTGCACCTGCATCGGATGGACGTCGGGATAGGTGACCTGGGCGTCAAACCCACCGGCTCCGGCCACCCCGGCGGCGTAGAGCCCTGCGTCGGAGTCGGCCAACTGCATCCACCACTTGTTCTCGGCGACGTGGAGAAGCACGGGGTCGTTGACGATTCCCCCGTCGGGGGCGATCACCGGCATGTATTTGCCCTGACCGACCGCGCATTTGGTCAGATCACGACAGGTGATGAAATCGATCAGGCGGTCGGCGTCGGGGCCCGACACCTCCACCGTTCTCTCCACGCCGACATCCCACATTGTCACGCCTTCCACGAGTGCCTGATACTCGATGTCGGGGTCGTCGTAATAGGCGGGGAGGTACATGTGGTTGTAGATGTCGTAGGACGAACACCCCGCTGCCAGGGTTGATCGGAAGAAGGGAGATTGGCGATACCACGGCCCGAAGTAGAGGGTGGTGCTCTTTTCGAGCATCTCGGGTCTTTCGTTGGCCATGCCGCCTCCTCGCTTGTTTACCTCTTGGTTCTTTACCCCGTCATGCGTTCGATCAACTCGTCGGGGTAAAGAACCAAGACTGAACGGCCGTTCAACATTAGGCGCCTTGCTCCGGGTTTGGCGCGATCGAAACCGGGCCGAAGCCCGGTTTCGATGCTCTCGAAGGAAAGAACGGCTAGGCGAAGAACTTATTGATCGCGTCGGTGTCGTCCGAGAAAGCCCAGCGTTCGGTGATCTTGCCGTCCTTGATATGGTGGATCTCTGCGGTCCGGTACTGGAAGGTGCGTCCGTCCTTGGTGGCGGTGGCGTTGATCAGGGCCACGACGTGCTCGTCGTTTGCAACCACATCGTGCAGGTCGGCTTTTACCTGGTAGTCAGCGAACTGCGTCAACTCCATCAACGCCTGCTTGCCCCGCAGGGGCTCCTCTGCTCCGATCATCCACCAGGTGACGTCGTCCGCGACGGTGTCCATCAACTCCTCGAACCTGCCTGCTTCCAGTGCTTTAGTAGCTGCTCGGTACTTTGCTGCGTTGGGATGGTCGGCCATGCCTTCTCCTTCTGTGGGCCTTCACGAGATCGTATCCGCCTGCGGGGAGACATGCTGGTGCCATTCAGACGTCGATGTGGCCCCAGCGGCGGAGGTCGTGGAAGGTGTCGATGATGGCTTGCTCAACCGGTCGGAAGGTCATGCCAAGCTCCGACCTGATCTTGGAGGTGTCGATCTCAAACCTGCGTCCGATGTTGGTTCGTAGATAGGCCCTTGCTCCTGAGTGCTGGAACGCGGCGGCCGCCTTGACGAGGAGGTCGCCGAGGGGATTGTCGAGCGGGATGGAAGGGAGATGGGCCAGACCCAGGTCCGAAGTTCTGGCGACCTCAACGATCTCTCTCATCGACCACACCCCGGCAGTGCAGAGGTATCGGCCAGAGGCGCCATCCGTTTCAATCGCAAGACGGTGGGCGGTGGCCACATCTCTCACATCGACCAGCCCGTAGCGCAGGGAGAGGATGCCCGGGTATTGACCGTTTGTGTAGCCAAGAAGGACCCGGTTCGACTCGTTGAGCGACGGAACCAGAGAAGTTCCGATCACAAGAGTCGGGTTGATTGAAACGACCCGGATCCCACTGTGGCTGGCGGCGAAGTCCCAGGCGGCCCGCTCGGCCAATACCTTGGCGTAGTAGTAGGGATTGCGTCGTAGCGATGACGACTCGTTCCAATCGTGCTCGTCGTAGGTGCCATCGGGTTCGTCGGTAACGGCGGCGAAGGAGGAGGTGATGACGATGCGACGCACCGTCCCGGAGGCCGCGGCTGATTCGAGAACGGAACGGGTCCCGTTCAACGCCGGATCCACCAGGTCGCGT
>CAZPIZ010000171.1:0-4493 GCA_964586615.1 uncultured Acidimicrobiaceae bacterium
GTTCCTGGTCGCGACGGATCAGGTCGGCGATCCGGCGCAACACATCCCGCCGCTCCCTTACGGGAGCCTTCCGCCAGGTTCCCCGCTGATAGGCCTCATGGGCGGCCGTCACCGCCCGATCGACCTCATCACCTCCGCCCTGGGGTATCTCTGCAATCGGTTCGTTGGTGGCCGGATTGAGGAGAGTGGTGACCATGGGTGCTTTCTAGCCGTTTGGCGCGTGCGATCGACACCAGGGCAGCAGAACTCCGCGCCAGAACTGCGGGGATTCGTGTCATCCGACTTGTAACAGCCGAGAAACGTAACTGAAACATGACCCTCCCAAGGTCCCCCGAGAACTGGCTCTAACAAGAAGGAGGAAGGTCTGTGAGCGAAGGAACCATCGCCTGGCTGCTTACGAGCTCGGCACTGGTCCTGTTCATGACCCCGGGCTTGGCGTTGTTCTACGGAGGCATGGTGAGGTCGAAGAACGTCCTCAACATGCTCATGAAGAACTTCTTCACGATTTCGATCGTGACGGTGGTCTGGACGGTGATCGGGTACACGCTGGCCTTTGGGACCGACATCGGTGGATTCATCGGTGGCCTGGACTTTTTGGGACTCAAGGGGGTTGAGGGCGACGCCCTCCTCTTCATGGTGTTTCAGATGATGTTCGCCATCATCACCCCCGCCCTGATCTCGGGGGCCGTGGCAGAGCGTATGAAGTTCTCTGCCTGGGTTCTGTTCACCACCCTGTGGGCTCTGATCGTCTATCCAATCGTGGCGCATTGGGCTTTCGCGGCAGACGGATGGCTGTTCGCCTGGGGAGTCAGAGACTTCGCCGGCGGGCTCGTGGTCCATATCAACGCAGGGGTGGCGGCCCTGGCACTGGTCTTTGTGCTCGGTCCCCGCAAGGGTTTCGGGGCCGAGGCGATGAGACCGCACTCCCTGCCCTTGACCCTGCTCGGGACCGGCATTCTGTGGCTTGGATGGTTTGGCTTCAATGCCGGATCGGCCCTGGCTGCCGATGGCATCGCCATCAACGCCTTCGTGACGACGCAGATCGCAGCCTCAGTCGCCGCCATGGGCTGGGTTGTGGCGGAGTGGATGAAGACCGGAAAGCCGACGACCCTTGGTGCGGCTTCGGGAGCGGTGGCCGGCCTGGTGGCGATCACACCCGGAGCCGGGTTCGTATCGCCCATGTCGGCCATGGCGATCGGACTGGTGGCAGGGTTCGTCTGTTTCGCGGCGGTGAGCCTCAAGTTCAAGTTCGGATACGACGACTCCCTCGACGTGGTCGGCGTCCACTTGGCCGGCGGAATCGTTGGATCGGTTCTGCTCGGGGTCTTCGCCCAGAGCTCGATCAACGAATTCGTACCGGATGGCCTGCTCTTCGGTGGCGGCGCCTTCTTCATCAAGCAGGTGGTGGCCGTGCTAGTGGTCATGGCCTTTTCCTTCACTGCCTCCTACATCCTGGCACGCATCGTCAAAGCCATCATCGGGCTGCGAGTCGATGAGAATCAAGAGACCGAAGGCCTCGACATCTCGCTCCATGAGGAGCGGGGCTACGTGCTCTCGGAGTAGGAGGAGCCATGAAGCTGATAATCGCTTTCATAAAGCCGTTCAAACTCGAAGAGGTCAAGGACGCACTCAAGGAGGTAGGCGTCACTGGTATGTCGGTTGGCGAGATTCGCGGCTTCGGCCGCCAGTCCGGGCAGACCGAGGTCTACCGCGGTGCCGAGTACAAGGTCGAATTCGTACCCAAGAACCGGGTCGAGGTGGCGGTCGACGACGGAGATGTCGACCGGGTCGTTTCGGCGATCGAGTCGGCGGCGCGGACCGGCGAGATCGGGGATGGCAAGATCATCGTGATTCCGGTCGAACAGGTCTTGAGGATCAGAACAGGTGAACGAGGAGCCGACGCAATCTGACAGCCCAGGCTTGAACCCTGGGGCTTCAAACGTACCAGACGACTTGGAGCGGGTGCCGAGAGGGAATGGACATGGTCCTTCCGGAGCGGGCCCGCTTCAGTCGTATTTGACGACGCGCGATTCGTTCCTGAAAGAAGGCCCAAGGGAAACCGCGGCCTCGGACATCAACACGGTCCTCTCGGCGTCGCTCGATGAGTGCCTGGCCGATCTGGCCGCGACCGCACCGGATCTGGGGGTGGTGGCGGTGGGTGGCTACGGGCGGAGCGAACTGTGTCTGTACTCCGACGTCGATCTGTTGTTGTTACACGATGGTCCGGTCCCCGAGGATGCGGTTCGAGCCCTCCTCTATCCCCTCTGGGACGCGGGCCTCAAGGTCGGACACGCAACCCGTACCGTCAAGTCGACCCTGAGCTTCGCCAGGGACGACCTGAGCATCCTCTGCACCGTGCTCAGTGCTCGCCTCGTGACGGGCCCACCCGGGCTTTTCCAGGACCTCAATGAGGGCCTGGCTCGCCTGCTGACCGGAGCCCGTCCGAATCTGGCGGAGCGGCTGGCGGCCGAGGAACGATCGGTCTGGGACCGGGAAGGGTTCGCCGTACAGGACCTCGATCTCAAGAACGGCCGTGGCGGACTTCGCACCCTGCACCGTCTCGATTGGGACCGGAGGCGGTCGGAGCTTCTCGGAGAGGAAGCCGTGGTCGGCATCGAACCTGGCGAGGCCCCGGCCCGGAGAACGCTGCTTTCGGTCCGACAGGCCCTGCACGCCGTTCAACGCCGGGGTGCCGACCGCTTCGCCACCGACCTCCGGACCAGGGTCGGGGCATGGCTCAATCGGGATCCGAGCGACCTGGCAACCGAGGTCTACCGGGCGGCCCGATTTGTCGACGGTGTGGCCGCTGTCAGGTGGGGCAGGGTCAGACCCGCGGGCATCGATCCGATCGCCCACGCCGGCCTGGCAGTGGTCCGCTTCGTTAGGTCCCGTTGGGCACGGGGTGAGGCCACGGCCACTCCTCTGGCCTTCGCCCGTTCAGCCGCAGCCTCGGACGCCGGGGGTCGGTTGTCGCTCTGGGAGAGAGAGTTCGCAGCTCGGTCGGGACCGCCGGAGTGGACGGCCGGCGACCGCAGCGGGCTGGTCTCGCTCCTCGCCGCCGGTCGCCCCGGATGGGAGGCCCTGCTTGGGCTCTGGGAATCGGGGTGGCTGAGCAGGGCCGTTCCCGAGATCGCTCATCTCCAGGGACTCGCTCAGGTGGCGCCATTTCATCGTCATCCGGCCGATGCCCACCTCGGTGCCACCGTCGCCAGCATCGTTGACCTCGCCGATGGCACCATCGGCTGGTGTGGAGAGCTGGCAGAAGAGATAGGCAGTCTGGACGAGGTGCTCCTCTCGGCGTTTCTGCACGACATCGGCAAGGGTCTGGGAGGCGACCACGCCGAGATTGGCGCCGGCCTGGCAGCCTCACTTTTGCGGCGGACGGGTTTTGGTGCCGCCACCGTTTCGGTCGTGCAACAGGCCGTGCGCCATCACTTGCTGCTATCTGAAACGGCGTTTCGGAGGGACATCGAAGACCCCGCCGTTGTTGGCGAGGTGGCGGCCGTGGTCGGGAATCAGGACATGCTCAGGGTGCTCGCTCTCTTGAGCGTGGCCGACGCCATTGCCACCGGACCGGACATGTGGAACTCCTGGAAAGAGTCGTTGGTGAGGAGTCTGGTCAGCAAGGTGTCGGCCTTGCTCGCCGGCACGGTCTCCGACCTACCCGCCGAAATCGAAGAGTCCATCGGATCCCTGGTACCCGAACTGAGCCGTCAACAGATCGCCGCCCATCTCGATGGAATGCCCCCCGGCTACGTGGCTCGCTTCGGAGCCGATCTAGTGGCCCACCACCTTCGCATCGTCCATCCGACTGTCGGCCAGGGCCGGATCCGGACCACAGTGGTCCCCGGTGCACCGGTTTCGACGATTGTCACCGCAGCCCGGGATCGTCCGGGGCTTCTCTCCACCATCACCGGAGTCCTGGCGATTCACAACCTGGCCGTCCTCGAAGCACGGGTGGTCACACGCTCCGACGGTATCGCCCTCGACACGTTCAGGGTGGAGGATTCTCTCGGATCGGACATGATCGGACAGGGAAGATGGCCGGGGGTGAGAGAGACTCTCGAGAAGGCGGTAGCCGGACAGATCGACCTCGAAACCCGGTTGGCGGAGAAACGGGCCGCCTATCGCCCGGCGGGTGTGGTTCCGGCTCCTGAGGTCCGGGTGCATCCTCGCAACGGCGGGCTCACCATCGACATCCGAGCCAACGACCGGGTCGGGCTCCTCCATGATCTCGCCGCCGCCCTCGCCCTGCTCGGCCTCGAGGTGGACCTGGCCAAGGTCGACACCAGGGGCAAGGAGGCCATCGACATCTTCGAGGTGAGCAACCCGGCCGGGCACTCGGTGGAGGAGATCGCCACGGCGTTGGCTGAGGCTGCGGTGTAGGTGCCGAGTGCCCAGGGTTCGAGACGTACCGGTTCGGTCGAGCCGGTTCGACTGCCGGTGGAGTTCTCACACCCCCCTCGATCTCGCTAACGCTCGATCGGTCCCCC